>CANFFA010000028.1 GCA_947445425.1 Paludibacteraceae bacterium | reverse complement strand
TTGGGTAGTGCATCTGTAGTTGCAGGTGGTGTAGGATTGGTGTATTTGACAAATACAATAAATGGTATAGGTACTTTAACCATTAGTGGTGGTACAGGCGGTGTTGTTAGTGGCGTTATGTCAATGACCGGATCACTTGTAACATTAGGTAACTGGACCATTTCGGGTGCGAATACCTACACTGGATCAACCTCTATCAATACATCAGGTAAAACACTCACATTGGGTGCTTCAGAAGTTATACCCAATGGAAGTGCAGTCATACTTAGCAATGCAACTTTAAAAACCGGAGCAACAACCGGCTTCTCAGAAACTGCAGGAACATTACAATTATCTGTCAATAACTCAACAATCGCTTTGGGTACTGGTGTACATAGCTTGACTTTTGCGGATAGCCATTCTGTGGCTTGGACAGCAGCAAAAACACTGACCATTACAGGATGGACCGGATCTCCTTCGGAGGGTGGTACTGCAGGTAAAGTATTTGTTGGTACTGATAATAGCGGCTTAACTTCTACTCAATTGGCACAGATTACATTTACTGGTTATTCTGCAGGCGCTGCACTTTTATCAAATGGAGAGTTGATTCCAAACGATTTAGCTACTGCATTGGAAAACAGTGAACTGCAAAAAGTGAATGTTTCTATCAATCAAGATGGTACTTTGACTATTGTTGGATTACAAACTACTGCGATGTTAAATGTTTACAATACCAATGGCTTGTTGTTAGTTTCCAAAATGATTCAACCAAGTGATGCTCCAATCATTTTAAATCAAAAAGGGCTTTACATTGTAAAATTAAACGACAAGGTTTTTAAACTAATTAAATAATTTTCATACTTGCACTGGGTATCTGTTGATACTTAATAGCGAACTTTACCCGGTGCAAGAAATAGTTCTTTTTAAATTTTAGAGATAAATTAATCAAAACAATTAAATAAAAATCTTATGACTACAATTTTAAAAAAGTCAATGCTTGTAGCATTGACTAGTATTACACTTTTTTCTCCTTCTGCTTTTGCAGCAGATTTATTTTGGGGTGTTGCAGGTACTTGGAATACCGGTGCACCATGGTTCTCAGATGCAGCACGTACCAAAGCTGTAGCATGGACTGCAGGCGATATTGCTCATTTCGACCAAGTGTCTACCATCATACTTCCCACAGCTAATATGACAATTGGTGGAATTGTGGCCAATGAAAATGTAACTTTTACAGCAGGATCTGTAATCGGTACGGGTGCTTTAAATGCTTCTTCTCCAGTTTCTTTTAGTGTAGCGAGTGGTAAATTATTAGATTTAGGTACACAAGGTCTGGTTGCTAATGCAGGAACTAATCACGGTATTATTAAAGATGGTGCTGGGACATTGGCCATTGCAGGGAACGGATATCTCGGTGGTTTCACTTTAAATTCAGGAACGGTAACCACAAAAGCTGCAGGTGCTTTTGGTAATGGTGTATTAACAATAAATGGTGGAGCAATTGGCGCTGCCGGAAATTACGCCTTTGGAGCTACAGGAGTTAATATTGGTGCTGACTTTACAATCGGAGGAGTTACTTCTGGAGGTGGAATAGCAACTGCAGCTTTCTCTTTTGCAGCAACTGCACCGGTGTCATTGGGATCAGCAACACGAACCATCACAATGGGTGGAACAGGCTTGGTGACTTTTAATGGTAATATGAGTGGCGATGCAAATGTGGGTTTAACACTGAATTCAACTTTAACGACTGGTTCTGTCTTAAGTTCACTGAGATTAATGGGTGATAATAGTGGCTACCAAGGGCTTACTACCATTGGTAATTATGCGATGCTCAAGTTGGGTAGTGTTACTGCATTGGGATCAACAGCTGCAGGTACAGTTGTAAATGGTGGTACGTTGGACATCAATGGTATAAATTATACAGCTGCTGAACCGGTGACCCTAAACGGCGGATCTGGATTTGCTGCAATTTCGAATAACTCAGCTATCGAGGCTACTTTTAATGGCCCAATTACAATAACTACAGGCAGCAGTATTAATGGAGCGGCAGGTAAACTGAATCTAACGAATAACATTGATGGGATCGGTAGATTGTCGCTTGCAGGGGTACAAGGTGGTTCAGTGAGTGGAGTTGTTTCGGTACACGGAGGATTGCAAATAGTCAACGGTACTTGGACAATCTCTGGTGCAAATACCTATACAGATTCAACAAAAATTATACCTGCTAAAACTTTAATTCTTGGTGCTGCGGGTGTAATTCCTGATAATAGCCCCCTCTCTTTAGGTGGTATTTTAAAAACCGGTGCTACAGTTGGTTTTTCTGAAGCGCTGGGTACATTGACTGTATATGATAATTCAACCATTGCCTTGGGAACAGGTGCTCACACCTTGACATTTGCAAAAAGTGCTGCAGCTGTTTGGACTGCTGCAAAAACGGTTACCATTACAGGTTGGACTGGCTCTGTTGGACAAAGTGGTACTGCAGGTAAAATAATGGTGGGTACTGATGCAAATGCATTAACACCGGCTCAATTGGCACAAATTAATTTTGCAGGTTTTGGAACGGGTGCAGCTCTCTTATCTACCGGTGAACTTGTTCCTTCAACACTTGCTGGAATTAACGATATCGATCTTAGCTCAGTTACTGTTTCACTACTTAAAGATGGAAATTTGAACATTATCGGCTTACAAGAAAAAGTGCTCGTAAGTATTTATAATGGTAACGGAATGCTTATTTCCTCTAAATTGATGGATAGTTCAGATAACACGATTGTATTGAATCAAAAAGGGTTTTATATCGTGAAAGTTGGATCAAAAACCTTTAAGGTGATTCGCTAATCATTTTTTTAGAATTCCATATCTTTTTATGAGGTAGGAAGATATTTGTAGGTTTGCTAATTGTGTCTTATACAAAACGATTAGATAAACTTTTATTTAGGACTCAGATTATGCTTAATTTGTTGCATAATCTGAGTCTATGTTTAAACTATACTGAAAAATTACACCATGAAAAATTACATTCTTATTTTAACCGTTCTCTTATTTAGTTTTAAAACAGGATCTACAACAGCTCAAAACCACCGTACTTTTGATAGTTACAAGGGCTTGGTAATGGCGGGATATCAAGGATGGTTCAATACTCCCACCGATGGGTCAAATAGGGATTGGAAACATTATTCAGGCAAGCAAGGCTTCAAGCCCGGCTCTTGTAATATTGATCTTTGGCCGGATGTGTCTGAGTACACTACTACTTATCCCACTGAATTTTCTTTTGCAGATGGTTCTCCTGCAAAAGTATTTAGTTCGGCCGATGAATCTACTGTTTTTACCCATTTTCGTTGGATGAAGGAGTATGGTATTGACGGGGTTTTTATGCAACGGTTTGTTTCTGAAGTGAGTAAACCACAAGGCTTGTTACATTTTAACAAAGTATTCAACTCGGCAATGTTGGCAGCTGAAAAGTACAACAGATCCATCTGTGTAATGTACGATTTAAGCGGAATGAAAGCCGGAAAAGCACAAGCTGTTCTAGCGGATATGGATGATTTAGCTGCTAAATACAATTTTAAAAACCACAAAAAATGTGCATCGTATCTTTACCACAACCAGAAACCGCTGGTCTGTATTTGGGGGGTCGGTTTTAACGATAATCGTGCATACGGACTGAATGATGCCAACGAGTTGATTGATGGGCTCCTGAAACGGGGGTATAGTATCATGATTGGCGTTCCAACGCGTTGGCGTGAGTTGAACGGAGATACTGAAAATGATCAGGCATTGCATTTAACCATTAAAAAATGTGATATTTTAATACCTTGGTTTGTTGGGCGATACGATGAAAAAAGCTATCCTGGGTTTTCGACATTGATTCCAAAAGATTTAGAATGGTGTAAAGCTAATCATATTGATTATGCACCACTTGTTTTTCCCGGTTTTTCCTGGAGAAACATGAAAGGGGAACAGACAAAGCAGATACATAGAAATGGCGGATCATTTTTCTGGAAGCAAATTTCGGGCGCTATACAAGCTAAGTGTGAAATGCTTTACGTGGCGATGTTTGATGAGATGGACGAAGGTACGGCCATCTTTAAGGGCGCTTCTGAAGTACCGGTTGGGGATAGTAAATTTGTGGCACTTGAAAAATCCCTTGGAAATGATTATTATCTCTGGTTAACAGGTGAAGCTACGAAAATGCTTCGCAAGGAGATACCCTTTAGTCTAGAGCTTCCGATACGAAAGAAATAAAATGTCAATTCAGCTTCCTTATTAAGTAATTAGAACAATATAATGTCGTATTATCTAGCGTACTTCAAAATGTCATTTTAATATTTTTTAACGCCAAGAAGCTAAGTTTTGAAGTCGCAAAGTTTAGATATACAGTATATAAATCTCTTTGCGTCTTAGCACCTTAGCATCTTTGCGTTAAAATAATATTTCTCGAGCGAACAAAATAATACGACATTATATCTATCCCATTACCGATACAATTATTTAAATTAAATATTTGGGTAAGAATATGCTACTGTTTTCTTTGTTAATGAAACATTTTTATTTGTGAGATTACTAGTTGAAAGTAAATCGTTATATTTGCAAGACTAATTTGAGCTATTATGAAAAAAAATATAATATATAAAACAAGTTTGCTTTCATTCATTTGTTTAGTGATTTTGAGCAATAGACTGTACTCTCAAACCCAAAACTATTTTGGTAGCAGCGGTACTTTGGATGGAAGTTATTGGAATACTTCTGATGTAGCACCTTATACTTCGGCACTTGTAGCAACTGGTGGGGGTGTTGCTAATTTCAATACAATAATCACCACTAGCCCTAATTTAGCAAATGATGTTTTTTTTTATGGAATTAATGTGACGCAGGATGTTACTTTTACTAGAACGAATGGTATTATCCGGAATTATAACAATACCGGCAATATGGTCATTGATGTAAGTGCGGGTAAGACATTTAATTGTTCGGCTATGAGCTTTTCTGGTGTTGCTGCTGCCGGACAAACAAAAAATGGGAGTGGTACTTTAGTTACACTTGGTGGCAACTTTGGTGGGGGATATACACTTAATGCAGGCACAATTGTTGCCGCAGGTACTAATGCCATGGGGGGAAATGCAGTACTTGCTCCTTTAAATATCAATGGCGGTACGATTGCCGCCAGTTCTGCCACTGATTTTTCAGGGAAGTATTCTGCTATCAATGTCGGTGGTAATTTCACCCTTGGATCAACCGTCTCTCCAGCACTTTCGACTGCAAATTTAACATTCAATACAAATACAGTACTGGGCAATGCCACCCGTACCATTACCATTGGTGGAACCGGTACTTATACCCTTGGGGGGGTGATCAGCGGAGATGCCGGAATTGGGTTAACGGTTAATGCAACGGCTGCGGGTTCGCTAAAACTCTCTGGAGCTAATACTTATACCGGAACTACTACTGTTAATGCAGGTATTTTCATTTTAGGCAGCAGTTCGGCTTTGGGTACCGTAGATGGTGCTACAGAGATCGCTTCGGGTGCTAATCTCGATTTGGGTGGTATCAACTACTCTACAGCTGAACCCTTAATCATAAATGGTACTGGAATTGCCGGGGGGGGTACAGTTCGGAACAATTCAGCCTCTGCAGCAACCTTCAGTGGTCCGATCACCTTTGGAGCCAGTGGTACTGGTATGTTTGCGACTTCCTTGGGTACAATTAATCTTACAAATACCATTAGTGGAACTGGAAATTTGACCCTTGGTGGCAATGGTTCGAATGGTGGGGTCATTACTGGGGTGATTTCAAACACTGGTGCTATTGACAAACTTGGTACCAGTACCTGGACTCTTTCCGCTGCAAATACCTATACAAGTTTTACCTCTATAGGTGCTGGTACTTTGTGTCTTGGAGCATCCGGAGTGATTCCCGACGGCAGTACAGTCGTTTTTGGTGGCGGTACTTTGAGTACGGGGGCAACTAGTGGCTATTCAGAAACTGTTGGATTAATGAATTTAACTGATAATTCTACTTTGGGTTTGGGGACAGGTGCACACACATTAAGTTTTTTAGACAGTCATGGTGTCTCATGGACTGCGGGTACAATACTTACCATTACTGGATGGACTGGAACTGCTGGTATTAGTGGTACGGCAGGTAAAATTTTTGTGGGTAGTAATAGTTCTGGTTTAACCGCCGGGCAATTGCTTCAAATCGTTTTCTCGGATGGCGCCTCTTTGGCTGCAGCACAAATATTAAATACAGGTGAAGTGGTGCCGGTGGGTACACAAGCAGCATTAACCTTGACTGCATCTCCTACTGCCACCGTGGATGGTACTTTTGATATTACTTTTACGGATGATCCAAGCTGGCGCTCTGGCATTTCAAGTATCACTGTAAATGGTACTACCCTGAGTTCATCTGCTTATGATAAAACGGTGGCAGGACAAATTACCTTTAATCCCGCTTTGTCTACTTTACTTCAAACTGCTGGTTCTAAAACCATAGTGGTATTATCAGTAGGATATAATAATTCAACAGTTTCTCAAACAATAGCAGTAGGTGCTCCATCATCAAATTCTACCGTTTCCATCAATACACCCTTGGCAAGAAGTACGGCGAGTACGATTACTTGTACTGCAAAAGATCAATATAATAATTTGGTGTCTGGCTATAATTTCAAATACGACCTGACCATCACCGATGCGGATGCTACTACCGATGAGTCTTTTCTTGTTGATGGGACCAGTAGAACTTCATCTATCAATGATGTAGTGGTAGTAGCTGCCACTAATGGAAGTGGAGTTGCCACTTTTTCGGTAACGCCTGCTGCCACGGTTGATGCCGGCGATGGTATTTCTATTCAGCTGCAATTGACAAACGGAAGTACCAATGTAGGTTCAGCACTCTCCTATTCGAATTTTAAAGTTACGGGCGCCTCAACAATCTCTGGTTTAGGTTTAACCACTGGTAGCGATATTACTGTTTCTAGTGGTGGAGTATTAACTGTGGATGCTTCGGCTTCGGTAAAAACTGTGACAGTGGGCACAGGCGGTAAATTAAATTTCCACGCCTCTACTCCTTATACACTTACAATAGCCGGCGATGTCGTTTTAAAGTCAGATGCTACTACCTCTTTCAGTCTCTATTTAGGTGCCGGTGGGTTGACGGTTAGTGGAAATGTCTATTATGATAAGCTCATGGACGGTTCGCAGTGGTATTTCCTTGCCTTTCCTTGTAATATTAACATGACCACTACGCCTATTATTAAAGCCGATGGAAGTGCTATGACGGTCGGTACCAATATATTTATAAAGTATTACAATGGGATGACTCGTGCCAATTTGGCGGCAGGCTCTAATTGGAAAACAATGTCTGCGGGTACTACTCTCAAGAAAGATACCGGTTATATTTATGGTTTACCTGATGGTCAAGGACCCTATTATGTTCGTTTCCCATTAACTACTGCATTGGTTGCCAGTGAGTCTGTTCATAATGTTGCTGTGGCATTAAATGCTGGAACGGCGGGGGCAGCTGCTATACATCAGGGATGGAACTTAGTGGGTTGTCCGTATCTCAGTAATTATACTGCTACGGGGATAAATACAAATCTATTGACACTTTTTTGCGAGGGTTATTACTATGCTACATTTACACGAGCGGAACTTGGAACAATTGCTCCGTTTACGGCTTATTTTATTCAAGCAGATGCTTCTTTGGTTTCAAGTAACTTGACTTTTGATATTACTAGTCGCCAAACGGTTAAATCTAGCGTGAGTACAGATTTGTCGGATGAAATTCGATTCAATATCACAAGTTCAAGTGGTACAGACAAGACAAATCTTATCATTGATGATACGCAGAGTCCTGATTATCAAATAGGACATGATATGGTCAAATGGATGAATACTGGAACTGCTAAACCTCAGATTTACTCTGTGTTGAATGGTAATAGTTTTGCTTATAATGCCTTACCCATTGAAAATGTACAAGCTTTGCCTTTAGGTATCTACTCAAATACTCCCGGAGATTGTATTATAAATGCGGATGCATCTCAAGCACCCGGTATATCACAATTGTTGCTTACAGATAATAGTAACGGGGTGTGTACAGATTTATTGATTTCCGAATACCACTTTTCGATCCCTTCGGCAGGTGTAGATAATACTCGATTCTCTATAAATGCATATCGATTGGCTACAATGAATCAAATTAAGGCAACTGGAATAGATGTTCCAAATATGCTTTTTAATGAGGGAAAATTAATGCTAAACGGGCTACCTGTTCAATCTACAATTCAAATATATGATGCTTTTGGTCGATTGTTGGTTTCTCAAGTGGCAAGTGGAAATTCTTTGACAATTAATTTACCTTTAAAAAGCATCTTTGTTGTACGAATTCAATCAAACAGTCATACTTGGATACGTAAAATTGTTTCAAAATAGAATCTTTGATTCTGATTTGTTGGTTAGGGCAGGGGAGAAATCTTCTTTCCTGTTTTTTGTTTGTGTAATTATCTTATAATCAGAGTTAAACTAGAAAAAGTATCAATAATTCACCATATATTTGTGTTAAATGTTATAAATGATGTATTTTTGGTTCAAAATTACGATATCAAAATATTTACGTTTTAAAAGGATTGTTATGAATAAAATTAGACTCACTTTCATTTGCTACTCCCTTGTTTTTCAAACCTATTCACAAGTGAATGAGGTACATAAATCACAAGTAAATAAACAGTTGCAGCGTGTTGAGGTGATGGGTGAAAAAAAGTCAGACAATTTTAATTCGAAAGTGTCTGACTTTAGTATAAAGCTTATCAAGGTAAAAGGGGGTGAATTTGTCATGGGGGATAATAACCCGAGGCCGCTCACACCCTATTTTAGCGATAGGCCTAAACATAAAGTTAAGTTGAATGATTTCTATTTGGCTGATACCGAAGTGACACAGGCCATGTGGAAATCAATAATGAATAAAAATCCAAGCCCATTTAAAGGTGATAATTTGCCTGTTTGCCATGTAAGTTGGAATATAACTCAGGAATTCATTTCAAAATTAAACCAACGTTCAGGAAAGAATTATCGTCTCCCTACCGAAGCTGAATGGGAGTATGCTGCTGGTGGAGGAATTCAAAATTGCAGCAAATTTTCAGGCACCAATTTAGATTCGGAGCTAGCAAATTATGCATGGATCTTTGAAAACTCAGAAGCAAAGCCCCATGCAGTGGGAACAAAAATGCCCAATGCTTTAGGTCTATATGACATGACTGGAAATGTATGGGAATGGTGCAGTGATTATTTAGGTGCATATCCTTCAACACCGCAGTTAAATCCCAAAGGTCCATCATCAAGTACACGAAGAGTAAATAGAGGGGGAGGATGGATGAGTAGAATAAAAGGAAGTAATATTACCCTTAGAAATGGTTTTGCACCTGACTCAAGCAATAGTATTTTTGGGTTTAGATTGGCAATGGATGCAGAGTGAATATTGAATACTTTCTTGTTCTGTTATAGAACAATCATTATTGTATCTATTCAATATGCAAGTGAAAATAATTCTAAAAAAACCGTATAATGTAAAAAAGAGAGGTGGGTTTAACTGTAACAACAGAATTCCCACCGCTCTTTTTTTAGCGACTCAATGAAAAAAATTAAGTCCTTAAATTACATTTGATACTATTATTTTACCGCATCCATGAATACATCAGCAGGTTTAAATGCTGGAATGGAGTGTGCAGGTATTATAATAGTGGTGTTTTTAGAAATATTACGGGCTGTTTTTTCTGCTCTTTGTTTGATAATAAAGCTTCCAAAACCTCTTAAATAAACATTTTCTTTGTTTGCCAATGAATTTTTGATGGTTTCCATTAGCGATTCAATTGTGTTGGCTACATCTTCTTTATTTAGTCCTGTGTTTTTTGTAATTTCAGTAACTATTTCAGCTTTTGTAATTTCTTTGATTTTTAATTTCACTACAAAAGTAAGCATTTACTATTGAAGTACAAATAGTTGAGTTAAATTTGAAAGATAATAATAGTGTTGGAATATTCCAACAATCATAGATTAATTTTCATTACGTGTAAAAATATATATATAAATCAAAATATAAAAAGCAATACGATTATAGGATAGTTTGTTTGTGAGTTCCATTTGGATGGGGTATACAATAATCCTATTTTGTTGTAGCAACACTTGGCCGTCACCCAAAAGATTAATATAAAAACCCAAATAACCACAAAGGAATTTTATTCCCAACCCCAAATTCAATATCATCTGCAACAATATAAGCGTCAGCTATGTTTACAATTTGTTTTTTTCCCTTCCGTTTCCCGCCCACTTCAAATGTAAACTTACGATCAACGAAAAAGTCAGATTTATCAGCGTATTCAAGTTGATGTTTGTATTGAAGTTGATTTGCAAAAAATGTTTCCCTCATATTTCCTAGATCCATCTCTGCACCTTTCAAGGTGTACATTAAATTGGTATTTTCCAAAAATAATTTATCTGGTTTCTGTAATAAACTGATACCATCCGCATCTTTATAAATAGAATACAGCAAATGCGCCTCATTCATATAAAAGAGATAAGTGAGTAATGTTTGTCGATTAATACCTATTCTTTCGCTCAGTTTTGTAATATTTGGAACGAATGGTGCTGATTCAGAGATAATCAGTAATAATTGCTTCAATTTTTTTACATAAAAAATATCTACCCCTCGTAACAAAGGAAGCTCAACTTCAAGTATCATATTGATAACCTCCTCTAAACGACCTGAAAACAGCTCAACTTGTTCATTAAAAAACGGATAGTACCCCCATTTTAAATAGTCTGAAAAATGTTGAAGTGGTTTAATTTTGCCTACAACTTCTTTCGAAATGCTAAAATGCTGTTCAATTATATCATTCAATTTTAGAATCTCAAAATCTGTCCCCATTTGCATATTTAAATACTCTCGAAAGGAAAGTCCTTGCATTGAATAGATTACAGCCCTACGACTTAAATCGGCCCTTGCATTCAATATCTCCAATAATGACGACCCCGTAAATACTATTTTTAGTTCTGGAAAATCGTCATAGATATTCTTTATTTCAATCGACCACTGTGGATATTTATGAACTTCATCGAGAAATATCCACTTCCCACCTTTCTTCACAAACATATCCACTAAATCGCTCAATTTATGGTCACTAAACCAGATATTGTCCAAACTGACATATAAGGTTGAATGAATATCATGCATTAGGTTTAGTTTTATATATTGTAAAAGTAAGGTAGTTTTTCCAACTCCTCTGGCACCTGTTATCCCAATCAATCTAGCTTCCCAATTAATTTCAGAAATAATGCTTCGAACAAATTTTGTTTCCGTTAGACCTATTTTTTTGTAAAATTTTTCTTGTAATTTTTCCATAATGGCTATATTTTCTACAAAGATATACAAATTGATTGTTATAGAAACCAATTTTATATAAAAATCGTACACCACAGCAACCAATTTTTGATTTGTGCCAATTTTTACTATGCCGCAAGGATACTTTGAAGCTTATTGATTATTGAGGAGTGATTATTTTATACCCTTGTTTCATTACAAAATATCATCTTTTATACCCTTGTTTTGTTACAAAATATTTAGATCCATTCTAATAATATTATTTATAATGTGTGAAATATCGATTATCATACATGTATTTGTATTGAAATATCAGTTGTTATGAAATCAAACGGAACAAATTTTACACAAAAATTGAATGTTTGTGTGTGAGTTCCATCTGACAACTAAAAACAATTATTAACAGATGAAACAGAATAACGAAAAACAAATATTTGTTTATGCTGATTGATATATGTTCGATTCCACTCAATTGATAGGAAGATTATATTTTGCATCTCTTCGAGGGTAGGGGGTATCTCTTTTGAATATGATAATCAATGGATAAAATGTGGTATTTCTATTGATTCTTATTACCTTTTTACTACACAGAAATAAGCTGAAAATTTAATATTTACCGACTTAATATTAAATAATAGTTCAAATAAGTTGTTTTTATACCTATTATTTGTACATTTGTGCAAAAATAAGAACTATTATGAGTTTTGAGACTGTTATTCCAACCGCTAAACGTATAGAACGTTTGCATTATGAAAATCCCTGGTGGGCGTCTGGCACTGTGCAACAAATTTACCAAGATATGTCGAAGCGTTTGTACTTCAATATATTCTACCCATACGTAAAAGAAACTGAGATTAGACGTGCCGTTGTTCTCATGGGTCCACGACGTGTAGGTAAAACAGTAATGATGTATCAAGCTATCCAAGAATTAATAAAGGAAAACATTCCTGCACAAAAGATATTTTTTATTGGGATAGATAATCCTATATATATGCAAATGAGT
>CANFFA010000027.1 GCA_947445425.1 Paludibacteraceae bacterium | reverse complement strand
TAATAACTTTTTTGCTGCTACAAAGGAGCTTAACTCGTTAGAAAGTACTTTGTTTTCGCATTCAATGATTAGGTTTTGAATTTCCTTATTGCTGTAGAAATGATCCTTAAGTTGACCATTAATTGTTTCGTACATCCAATACTTTGACTGAGATGTTCGGTTCTGGGCAAAGAAGTCTGATTGTTTCACAAATTGAATATAACGTTCCACCATATTCCATACTTCAGGAATTCCATTTCTTTCAATAGAAGAACAAGTAATTGCTTCTGAGATCCATCCAGATGCAGCGGGAGGGAAAAGATGAAGTGCATTCTCATAAAGTGATCGGGCTACCCGGGCTTTGTCCACATTGCTGCCATCGCACTTGTTGATCGCTATTCCGTCAGCCATTTCCATGATTCCTCTTTTTATTCCTTGCAATTCATCACCAGCTCCGGCCAACTGAATCAGTAAGAAAAAGTCAACCATTGAGTGTACTGCCGTTTCTGACTGTCCAACTCCCACTGTCTCTACGAAAATGGTGTCAAATCCTGCCGCTTCGCACAATACTATACTTTCTCTAGTTTTTCTAGCCACTCCACCCAATGACCCGGATGAAGGTGAGGGTCGAATAAATGCGTTTTTAACTACAGATAACTCTTCCATACGGGTTTTGTCTCCAAGAATACTCCCTTTAGAACGTTCACTGCTCGGGTCGATAGCTAATACAGCTAATTTGTGCCCATTGTTTATTAGATGCATGCCTAAAGCTTCTATGAAAGTGCTTTTGCCAGCGCCAGGAACCCCGGTAATTCCCAATCGAATTGAATTTCCAGCATAAGGTAAACATTTTTCAATTACATCTTGGGCTATTAATTGATGTTCTGGAAGTGAACTCTCGATCAAAGTTACAGCTTGAGATAATATGGATATGTCGCCCGCTAATATTCCTTCTACATATTCCGAAACTGAAAATTTGCGACGTTTGAGGCTGGATCTATAAGGATTTACCGTTGGCGCATTTTGTACGCCTTGGTTGACGGTGAGTGCCTTGTAGCTTGGATCATTTTCAGGATGATTGTAGGGTTCTGTATGATTCATATTGAGGTGTTTAATAGATGATAGCCTTGTTATAATAACTTCATTAATCTGTAAAATTGCATAAAAAAATGAGTCAAGAATTCCAAATTGAATCTTGACTCATTTTCTTTTGTATTTATTCAATTAGTTTTTGACATTCCAACTTACCACAAAAACAATATAACTGTTTTCTGGGTCATTGGTTTGTATCGTAAATGATTTCTTATATTCACCTTCAGCCATTTTTTTAGTGCTTAAATCAATATTTATTTCGGTTGACTTTCCAGCAGTTACTGTTGATTTAGACTTTACTTGTAATTCACTGTTATTGTTGATGATACGGCGAATTTCTAACGGACTTTGACCTTTATTCGTGATAAAAAAAGTACCGACTTTCTTTTTTCCCTCTTTAAGCGTTCCAAATGATAAAGTTTTTACCGGAATTTCTGTAATTGGAGCCACTCGTTTTTGATCAGGCGTAAGCTTGCTAAAATCCTCTACCAAATTCCCTACTACAGTCAATTTGAAATCGTCCGAAAAATTACGTTTTCCGTCAATTACCATATAAACTTCGTCTGTTACAGGACCCCAAACTGTACATTTCTTGGGATTGAAGGTGAAAGTCACTTTGCCTTCATCATTTGGTTTTAGTATTTCTGGTACTATAGATACAGATATATAGGGCGGAAGATTATCGAAAGTTGGTTTGACAGGTGCTTTTGATGTGTTCTGAATGTCAAGTGTTCTAACTTGGTTTTTGACTTTCTCTACATTGTTCATTTGGATCACTTTGGACTTCAAGCGAACTGCACCCATGGTAACAGAAAAGTCCGAACCCGAAGTTACAGCAGCGACTTGAACCTCTCCTTGTATGGTCAGATGTTCTTGCTCTTCTGCTGCATTGCTATAAACGGTTATTGTTTTAGTAAATGCACCAGGACGACCTTGTGGATTGTAGGTTACTGTAATTGAACCCTTCTTTCCTGGTTCAATTGGCTCTTTTGTCCATGTAGGTGTCGTGCATCCGCAAGAGGCTTGCACTCTATTTACCACCAATGGAGCATTTCCAGTGTTTGAAAACTCAAAAATATGGCTCGCTTTCCCATCATTTTCGTTGATTTTTCCAAAATCATGTGATTTTTTATCAAAACCGATGATTGCTTTTTGTGACATCGTCACTAAAGAAAAAACCAAGCCTAAAAACAAAACGCTGTACTTTTTCATTTTAATTATTTAATAAACGTGTAGTTTGATTTTTTTTTGAAGCAATAATTTTATTTAGCCAAAACTTCTCCCTGGATGGTTAACCTTTCAATTTCTTCAAATGTATTGCTGTAAACAGTAATCGTTTTTGTGAATGCTCCTGGACGGCCAGCAGGATTGTAAGTTACTGTAACTGATCCTTTTTTACCAGGCTCAATTGGCTCTTTGCTCCAAGTTGGTGTTGTGCAACCACAAGATGCCTCAACTTTACTTACTACCAAAGGCCCTTTGCCTGTATTTGTAAAGTCAAAAACATGGGTCACTTTACCATCGTCCTCTTTGATTTTTGCAAAATCAAACGATTTTTTCTCAAAACTAATAACTGGTCTTTGAGCCATTGTCACCAATGAAAAGACTAGACCGATAAATAACATACTGAACTTTTTCATACTTCTATAATTTTATTTTCAATTAAACTGCGTATCAAGAATGCAAAAGTATAAAAAAATACAATTCAAATTCTTATAAATCTCATTATTCTATGCTAATTAACATAAACATTTGTTTATAATATACTTAAATAGATTCTCTCATGTAAATCTATTTCTTCTACCAATCAAAACAACTAAAATCGATATTTTGTTGAAGAATCAAAAAAGAATATCTTTGTAGTAGTCAAATTTAATCCGAGAATAATGAAAGCATATATTCAAGATCTTGTAGATCAAAACAATAACTATGTTGTTGAGTGTTATAGACATCTTCATGCACACCCAGAACTTTCCTTTGAAGAGTATGAAACTGCCCAGTTTATTCAAAATGAATTAACGAAAATCGGAATTCCATTTCGAGCCAATATTGGTGGAAATGGAATTTTGGCGAGAATAGAAGGGCGCAATCCTAATAAAAAAGTCATTGCGCTTCGGGCCGATATGGATGCTCTGCCTGTTTGTGAAATGGTAGACATTCCTCATAAATCAACCAAAGCCAATGTAATGCATGCTTGTGGGCACGATGCGCACACTTCCTGTTTACTGGGTGCTGCAAAAGTGCTGCATGCTTTACGGTCCAAATTTGAAGGGACAGTGCTCCTTATTTTCCAGCCGGGTGAGGAGAAATCTCCAGGAGGCGCTCGATTGATGTTGGAGGATGGTGTTTTTGATGAAATTAAACCAGAGTTGATTATAGCTCAGCATGTTTCTGTAGATTATCCAACTGGAACAATGGGATTTTTATCGGGTCTCATAATGGCCTCTTCAGATGAAATTCATATTAAAATGAATGGAAAAGGTGGGCATGGTGCACTCCCACATCTTTGCAACGATACTGTGTTGGCGGCTGCACAAACCCTTGTTTCACTTCAACAAGTAAGAAGCAGGATTTGTCCTCCACTCACCCCTATGGTACTTACTTTTGGACGAATCATAGCCAATGGTGCTCAGAATGTTGTACCCGGTACAGTTGAGCTTTCTGGGACTTTAAGGACATACGACGAAAAATGGAGATCGGAAGCGAAAATACACATTCGCCGAATCATTAATGAAACTGCTGCAGCTTATGGTTGTACTGCAGAAATCAATATTCCTGACGGATATCCAACGGTTGTAAATGATAAAGGTATAACAGATCAGGCCAATGTCTTTGCGTCTGAATGGGTAGGTGAAAACAATATCCGCACTTTAGAAATGCGTATGACTTCTGAAGATTTTGCATTTTTTACCCAGCAATACCCATCAACTTTTTATCGTTTCGGAGTGAAGGGTGAAGTAAATGCAAATACTGGTGGTTTGCATAGTTCTAATTTTCAGATAGATGAAAAAGCTTTAGAGACTGGAGTAGGAGGGCTGGCGTGGTTGGCTTGGAGCTTTATGACCTCAGGAGCGAAGTAGGTTTGCTTGTTGTGTTAATGGTTTTAAAATTAGGCTGTTGTAAATTTGCTTGATCTAATTTCTTTTTTAGTAAAGAAGTCGATTGATTTAATTTTCAATGGCCTTTTTATTTGAAATGTATCGTAACAATTAGGTTATGAAAAAGTTTATTCGTTCTGAAGGTTTAACATTTTGTATTGATTGTTAAATGGTAAAAAAAAAGTACTTTTGTGCTCAAATTCAAAGAATCAAATATCAAACTATTTTTTATAATAACTAAATAACAAAAGTATGATTTATTCTCACGAAGTAGAACACATGTGTGTTGTAAAAAAAGGTCCAAATCATGGACCGGCACCTATACCTCAAGAAGGTAAATGGGTGAAATCTAAAGAGATCAAAGATATTTCAGGCTTGACGCACGGTGTGGGTTGGTGTGCTCCTCAACAAGGGGCTTGTAAATTAACTTTGAATATCAAAGATGGTATTATTGAAGAAGCTTTGGTTGAAACCATTGGTTGTTCTGGTATGACGCATTCTGCTGCAATGGCTGCTGAAATCCTTACCGGTAAAACTATTCTTGAAGCTTTGAATACTGATTTAGTATGTGATGCAATCAATGTGGCGATGCGTGAATTGTTTTTGCAAATAGCTTATGGTCGTTCTCAATCGGCTTTCTCTGAAGGTGGGCTTCCAATTGGAGCAGGACTTGAAGATTTGGGTAAAGGTTTGCGTTCGCAAGTTGGAACAATGTTCAGTACGAATGCAAAAGGCGTTCGTTATTTGGAAATGGCAGAAGGTTATATCAACCGTATGGCATTAGACGAAGATGGTGAAGCTTGTGGTTATGAATTTATTCGTTTCGGTCCTATGATGGACTTGATCAAAAAAGGGGTAGATGCCAATGAAGCATTGAAAAAATCGACTAGCAAATATGGTCGTTTTGATAACGCTGCGAAATACATCGACCCACGTCACGAGTAGTGGCAATTTTTAATTCATTATCAAATCTTCAAATTTACTCATCTTCAAATTTAAATAATATGCTGTTTGAAAGTTATGACCGTCGTATCGATAAAGTAAATGCGGCTCTAAATACATACGATATCAAAGATATCGACGAAGCAAAAGCAATTTGCGCTGCCAAAGGAATTGATCCTTATCAAATTTGTGAAGACATTCAGAACATTGCGTTCGAAAATGCAAAATGGGCGTATGTGGTAGGTGCTGCCATCGCTATAAAAAAAGGCTGTACTGATGCAGCTTCTGCTGCAGAAGCAATTGGTATAGGATTACAAGCATTTTGTATTCCAGGTTCAGTAGCCGAAGACCGTAAAGTAGGTATTGGTCATGGTAATTTGGCGGCTATGTTGCTTCGTAATGAAACGAAATGTTTCGCTTTCCTTGCCGGACACGAATCATTTGCAGCTGCCGAAGGTGCAATTGGTATTGCTCAATCAGCCAACAAAGTACGTAAAGAACCATTGCGCGTTATCTTGAATGGACTTGGAAAAGATGCAGCAATGATTATCTCTCGTATCAATGGTTTTACTTATGTTCAAACTGACTTTGATTATGCTACTGGCGAATTGAATGTAGTAAAAACAAAAGCTTATTCTGAAGGTATTCGTGCAGCAGTTAAATGTTACGGTGCTGATGATGTTCGCGAAGGTGTAGCCATCATGCGTGCTGAAGGCGTAGATGTTTCCATCACTGGTAACTCAACGAACCCAACTCGTTTTCAACACCCTGTTGCAGGTACTTATAAAAAAGAGTGTATCGAACAAGGTAGAAAATACTTCTCAGTTGCTTCAGGTGGTGGTACCGGCCGTACTCTTCACCCTGACAACATGGGTGCCGGTCCGGCTTCGTACGGCATGACCGACACGATGGGTCGTATGCACGGAGATGCTCAATTTGCTGGATCTTCATCTGTTCCTGCACACGTAGAGATGATGGGATTCCTTGGAATGGGTAACAATCCAATGGTAGGTGCAACGGTTCAAGTGGCTGTTGCAATTGAAATGGCATCGAAATAAAAAGCTTATCATTTTTGTAAAAAATGCGCTGATCGAAAATAATTCAATCAGCGCATTTTTTCATTTATTGATTTGTCATCCCTTTGTACTATGGGCTTAGATCTTATGTTTTTCTTTTTACTGACTAAGAAATAAACTCAAAGCCGGTATACGGTATCAAAGCCTTTGGAATCCTTATTCCTTCTGGTGTCTGGTTGTTCTCCAACAAAGCCGCCACGATACGAGGCAAAGCCATTGCACTACCATTTAGAGTATGCACCAAAGCAGTTTTTTTATCTTTATCCTTGAATCTACATTTCAGACGATTGGCTTGATAACTTTCGAAGTTAGAAACCGAGCTCACTTCCAACCAGCGTTGTTGCGCAGCAGAATAAACCTCAAAGTCAAAAGTAAGAGCAGAAGTAAAACTCATGTCGCCCGCACAAAGACGTAAGATGCGCCAAGGAAGCTCCAATTTTTCCACCAAAGTCTGTACATAACTCACCATTTGATCCAATGTTTCGTATGATTTATCTGGGTGCTGAATTTGTACAATCTCCACTTTATCAAACTGATGCAATCTGTTTAATCCACGAACATCCTTGCCATAAGACCCAGCTTCACGACGGAAACAAGCCGAATAGGCTGTATTTTTAATCGGCAAATCCGCTTCATTTAACATTACGTCACGGTAGATATTGGTTACTGGGACTTCAGCCGTAGGAATTAGATACAAGTCATCAACCGTACAGTGATACATTTGTCCCTCTTTATCAGGTAATTGTCCTGTACCATAACCAGATGCAGCATTCACCACATAAGGAGGTTGTACTTCAAGGTAACCCGCTTCATTGGCATTGTCCAAAAAGAAATTGATCAAAGCGCGTTGCAAGCGAGCGCATTTTCCTTTGTAAACTGGAAAACCTGCTCCAGATATTTTTACTCCCAATTCAAAGTCAATTAGGTCGTATTTCTTTGCCAAATCCCAGTGCGGCAAAGCATCGGCAGGTAGATTGGGCATCACACCACCTTCACGTTCCACCAGGTTGTCTTCGGCATGTTTACCGTCCGGAACACTGGCATGTGGTAAGTTGGGTATTTGTACCAATAGATCGTTGAGATCTTGCTCTACTGCAGTCAATCGCTCACCAATAATTTTAATGGTCTCTTTTAGTTGCGTAGTCTCAGCCTTGAGTTTATTCGCAGCCTCCTGTTGACCACTTTTCATTAATAAGCCGACTTCTTTAGATAAGCTATTCAATCTAGCCAATGCATCATCGGTTTTTAATTGTGTAGCTTTACGCATTGCGTCAGATTTAATAATTTGAGCAATAACAGCTGCACCATCAAAATTCTTTCTGGCCAAACGGGCAATAACGTCTTCACTATTTTCGGTAATATATTTAAGTGTAAGCATCTTGTTTATTTACGATTTATTTATTGACAATTTATAATGGCTATCCCTAGTTTTCTGATAATTCTATTAAAAAAGACTTGCCATTAATACACTTAGTGTTCTTAGCGTCTTAGTGGTAAAAAAAATCTCCCGCAATTTTACACGAATGTAAAACAACAGGAGATTTAGTGTCTTGTGTCTCAGCTAAAATTTAGTTAGCTTCGATAGGTTGTATAGAAACAAATGACTTGTTGTCTTTCTTTTTTCTAAAAACTACGATTCCAGCAACCAATGCAAACAATGTATGGTCTTTTCCAATACCAATGTTTTCACCTACGTGGTGTACTGTTCCGCGTTGACGTACTATAATGTTACCAGCTTTTGCAAATTGACCGCCGTAAATTTTTACGCCCAAACGTTTACTTTCCGATTCACGACCGTTTCTTGAGCTACCCGCCCCTTTTTTATGTGCCATTTTCTTTTATTTTTTATCGGTTAAGCTACAATTTCTTTGATAAATAGTTCTGTAAAATCTTGACGGTGACCGTTGCGTTTACGGTATCCCTTACGACGTTTTTTGTGGAAAACGATTACTTTTTCGCCACGAACGTGTGATAATACTTCACAAACGACTTTTGCGCCAGCAACTACTGGAGCACCTACTGTGATGGCACCTTCGTTATCGATCATCAATACTTTGTCAAACTCAACTACAGCGCCTCTGTCGGCCTCTGCCATGCGATGGATGAACAGTCTTTTTCCGGCTTCCACCTTGAACTGTTGTCCCAAAATTTCTACGATTGCGTACATTTTATAAATGACTTTTCAGGTTACATCGGGAAGGTGAGTTGCTTTGGAGCATTGCTTCTTTTTTACCTTATCCGAAATGAGCTGCAAAAGTACACTTTTCTTTTCATTTGACAAAGCTATTGTGTTAATTATTTAGCGTTTGGGTGGTTGTTTTTGTAATTGCATCATAAATGGGTATTAAATATCCATTTTCGAACTTGCACAACAAGCATATATTTCCAATGGAATCTGCACTCAACCATTCTAATTCCAATACTTTATTCTGGTATAATAGATTGGCTATAAATGATTTTCCTGTTTTGAATAGATGATCATAATCTTGTGTTTCTATGACTAGTTTTGAAATGTCGAAATCTTCAGTTGTAAATTCACACTGATAAACAGCTTGTTCTACACATTCAGTACGAAGATATAAGTGGCTCTCTTCGAAAGATGGCTCGAAGCTTTTTTGTACAGACTTCGTGCATTCTGTCAATTTCCCTTTGTAAATTTGAATTTCATCTTCTGTAATAATTACTTCAGAAAGATGATCCTGCAGCAAGTGTGAATTGTGAACCAGATTGTTATAGTTGAAGAATTCAGTCCACTCCTCAAAAATTTTCGTATCTATTTTTGGATATTCTCCCAAAGCCAATTCAACTCCAACTCCTTTTAATTGTATTTTTACAACACCCATCTTCTATTTTTTTTTGTAATTGATTTGCAAAATTACGATATTAGTTTGAAATTATTTATTGTGTTTGAATTTGGTTTTATCTATCAATAATATAATTGAATAGTTACTTGATTGCGAAACTATTAGCGTTCTGTAGTGTTTAATAGGTATACAACTTCAATTATAGATTAATTTTCATTTGAGCCAATAATTTGAAATATAGTCATTTGCGTTTATAGCGCAGTATGTTTCATAGATATTTCTCACTTTCTTCGGTATTCTTAATTTTTTATTTATATTTTTGTCATTAAAATAAGAGGAACACACTATGACAGTCAACTATTCAGAGCAATTAAACAATGTTCTTCTTTACAGCTCACAAGAGGCTGAAAGATTGGGCAATAACTATGTAGGACCTGAACATTTGTTACTGGGTATTTTGCGAAATGCAACGGGCAAAGCAATAGATATACTCAATGGTTCACATATTAATTTATCCAAAATAAAAGAAGTAATTGAGAGCCAGATACGTACGGACAATATTCCGACAGGTGAAGAAATTCCAAATTTAAAAAGTACCGAAAAGATAAAGAAAATTATGGAACTAGAAACAAGATCTTTATCGGCTACTATTGCTGATACAGAACATTTGCTATTGGCAATTTTAAAAGAGAAGAATAATTTAGCCGGTGAGATTTTATTGTCAGAGCACTTGAGCTACGAACAAGCGAAAGCATTTATTGAGGAACCTAAAGATGTTCGTATGGGTTCAAGTTTCAACGAGGAAGACGATGAAGATGAGGATGCTCGTCGCAAAAAGAAAGCTGCTCCAGCAGGCCCAAGTGCAAAACAAAGTGAAACGCCAGCATTGGATACTTTTGGTACTGATATTACTAAGGCTGCTCTTGAAAATCGATTGGATCCAATCGTCGGTCGTAACAGTGAAATTGAACGTTTGGCACAAATTTTAAGTCGACGTAAAAAGAATAATCCCGTACTCATTGGTGATCCAGGTGTCGGTAAGTCTGCAATTGTAGAAGGTTTAGCTTTGCGTATTATTCAACGCCGTGTTTCTCGTGTCTTGTTCGACAAAAGGGTAGTGTCTTTAGATATGGCCTCTATCGTGGCTGGAACCAAGTATCGCGGACAATTTGAAGAGCGCATTAAAGCTATTCTTAATGAATTGTCAAAAAATCCAGATGTGATTTTATTTATTGACGAAATACATACCATCGTTGGAGCAGGTGGGGCACCAGGCTCTTTAGATGCTGCCAATATGCTCAAACCAGCTTTAGCTCGCGGAGAAATTCAATGTGTTGGCGCTACTACTTTAGATGAATACCGTAAAAGTATTGAGAAAGATGGTGCTTTAGAACGTCGTTTTCAAAAAGTCATGGTGGATCCAACCACTGCAGATGAAACACTGCAAATTTTGGAAAATATTCAAGATCGCTATGAATATCACCACAATGTACGCTATACGCCAGAGGCAATTAAAGCTTGTGTACATTTAACGGACCGCTATATTACCGATCGCTGTTTTCCAGATAAGGCGATTGATGCTTTGGATGAAGCAGGTTCCCGTGTACACATTGGCACAGTATCAGTGCCACCAGAAATTGAAAGATTAGAAAAGGAGATAGAAGATTTACGCAAGGAGAAATTAAGGGTTTTATCTGATCAAAAGTATGAATTGGCGGGTCCTATTCGTGATCACGAAAAACAGTTACAGTATCAATTAGAAGACGCTATAAAACTTTGGGAACAAGAGGCTCAATTGCATCCAGAAACTGTTGATGAAGAACAGGTTGCAGAAGTAGTAGCGATGATGTCGGGCATTCCCGTTCAAAGAATTGCACAGGCTGAAGGATTGAAACTCCGTCAAATGAAAGAGGTATTACAAGGTAAGGTTATCGGTCAGGATGAAGCCGTGAACAAGGTGGTAAAAGCCATTCAACGCAATCGTATTGGCTTAAAAGACCCGAACAAACCAATCGGATCCTTTATCTTTTTAGGCCCGACTGGTGTTGGGAAGACGCATTTGGCGAAAATACTTGCTGAATTTATGTTCGATAGTGCAGACTCATTGATAAGGGTGGATATGAGCGAATACATGGAGAAATTTAGCGTTTCTCGTCTTATTGGAGCACCTCCAGGATATGTCGGATACGAAGAAGGTGGACAACTTACCGAAAAAGTACGCCGCAAACCTTACTCCATTATATTGTTAGATGAAATAGAAAAAGCACATCCTGATGTGTTTAATATTTTATTACAAGTGATGGACGAAGGTCGATTGACCGATAGTTTGGGACGACGTGTTGATTTTAAAAACACCATCATCATCATGACTTCTAATGTCGGAACACGTCAATTGAAAGATTTTGGAAAAGGCGTTGGTTTTACTACACCGAATTCAGTAGAAGCAGATAGTGAATTTTCTCGTGGGGTAATACAAAAAGCCTTGAATCGCACTTTTGCACCTGAGTTTCTAAACCGTGTAGACGATGTTATCATGTTTGATCAATTGGGCAAAGACTCAATTTCAAGCATTATTGATTTGGAACTCAAAGGCTTGTTTGGTAGAGTAACTACCATGGGATATCAATTGGAATTAACGCCTGAAGCGAAGGATTATATCGCTGAAAAAGGATATGATATTCAATTTGGTGCACGTCCATTGAAAAGAGCCATTCAAAAATATTTAGAAGATGGATTGGCTGATATTGTATTGGCTGGAGAATTAGAAGCTGGTGATACCATTCAAATGTATTTGGAGGAAGAGGAAAAGCTTATAAAGGCAAGAATTCTTAAACCAACAAAAGCTCTGACAGAATAATCTATTAGACTCTTTTGGAAATTTCTGTACATTAAATATAAGCTTTTGTACATTGAAAAATAACCGTCAAGCGACTTTTGTCGCTTGACGGTTATTTCTTTTTAGGTATAAAAGGAAAGTAACTGGGTAACCCTGCCACGAGGGCAAAAAAAAAGAGACCCGTTTAGGTCTCTTTTTTCATTGATGCGGAAGCTACGAGATAGCAACCTTTCATTTCAGAAATAGACCTATAATATTAATACACAATTACCTATCAACTAATTCTTATGAATGATTAAAAAGAAGGTAGCATATTTGGAAGCAATTGTCCTAAAAACCATCATTTTTTCATCAAAAAACAAGTGGTATTTATTAAGTAAAATTCAGAATAAACCACTACACTCCTGTAATACTATATTATTTCATACTTCCCGCAAATATACATCCAAAATAGAATAAATACAAATAAATAGTAGTATTATAGTGTTTAGTATAATTTTATTTAATGTAATACTATAAGTATTTAAATAC
>CANFFA010000026.1 GCA_947445425.1 Paludibacteraceae bacterium | reverse complement strand
GATAAAGGATTTGGTTACGACCCTATTTTTGTACCCAAAGGATATGTGTCTAGTTTTGCACAACTAAATGCCCAGGAAAAAAATAAAATAAGTCATCGTGCATTAGCAGTAGAGGGACTGGTAAGCTATCTACACAATAATGCATGAATACGATACAAACTTCTGAAAATAAGTCTGCTGTCGACAACAAAATGCAAAGTTTACCGTTAAATACAAAGGATTTAATTCTGAAAAACAACTGCTCTAACTCTCCTAGCCGCCAACGTAAATGAAAAAGAAGAATATTATTTTAGCCTTATTATTTTGTCTTATTAGCACTTCAACTTTTGCACAGTTAGCAATGGGCAAGTGGCGGACACACTTGGCATACAACAATGTTGCACAGATTGCACAATCTGACAATAAAATTTATGCCGTAAGCGACGGTGCTTTATTTTCTGTGGACAAACAGGATGGTCAATTTGAATTTTACAGCAAAGTCAGTGGATTAAATGGCTCTAACATTAGTCGTATCGAATTTGACCAATCAAACAAACAACTACTCATAGCTTATGCAAATGGGAATATTGATTTGTTGGGCTCTGGTGGTGTCGTAAATATTCCGGACTTGTATAACAAGCAAATGAGTGCCAGTAAGGCGATTAATCAAGTAGTATTCAGCGATAACAAAGCCTATTTATCTTGCGATTTCGGTATTGTAGTACTCAACATGCTTAGAAAAGAGGTGCTGGATACCTATTATATTGGGGATGGTGGTACAGAAGTAAAGGTTTGGAGCACTGCAATTCTTAAGGATACGATATATGCCATGACCTCTACCGTTGTTGGAACAGTTGTAAACTACAGTATGAAAAAAGCATCCGTTACCAGCAAGCAATTGGTAAATTATGCAAATTGGAAGCCAGTAAGCAATTTGCCTGGAACTAGTGACTTGCAATCTATAGCTACTTTTTCAAATAAACTTTTCTTATTAAGGGGCAATAAGCTTTATAGCCAAGAGGGTTTTCAAAATTGGGCCCCATTCCAAAGTGATTTATCCATCTCTAATTTCAATGTGACCAATAGCAGTATGAATTTATATGCGGGGACCAATTTTTATTCGGTAAATGACTCCTTTGACCGAACTGATCTTATTAACAAGGGCAATGTCACGGATGCTGAATATGAACTTGTTAACAAGACTTATTGGTTGGCCGGTAATGATCTAGGAATTCTTTCATATACACAAGCGGGGGTTTTGACGGCCTATAAACCGCAAAGTCCAGCGGTGAATAGTCCGTGGGATATGACTTTTGCTGGTAAGAAATTGTTTGTTGTACCAGGTGGACGATGGTCATCGCAAAATAACATGCCAGGAGTAGTAATGATTTATGAAAATGGAGTTTGGTCTAATATATCTACAGCTTCGATTCAGTCTTTTACAGGAATTTCAGCCCTGGATTTTATGAATGTTGCAGTGGATCCGACAGATGATAAGCATTTTTTTGTTACTTCATATGGGACAGGATTATATGAATTTAAAAATGATGCTATATCAAATTGGTTTCGTCCCGATAACTCAAAACTAATTTCGGTCGTTCCATCTGCGCCTGCTAACTACACACGACTCGATGGAGCTATTTATGACAAACAAGGAAATCTTCTACTAAGCAATACCAGCAGTGCCGCAGGGATTAAACTTTTGCTTAAAGATGGTAGTTGGAGTGAATTGACCTATCCTTGTGTAGCTCTAAAACCAACACTCGGCAAACTGCTCATATCCAACCAAAACTCTAATCAGAAATTCGTTATTTCAGTACGCTATACACCTGGATTAGCAGTTTATGATGACAATGGAACTTTGGCTGATCAGAGTGATGATAAATCTGCATTTTTAGATAAATTCAACTATTCTGAGACTGGAAGCGGACAAACCAGCATCATTTCAGCTTCTCCAACTGCTATACAGGCCATTGCACAGGACAAAAATGGGGTGGTATGGGTTGGGACAGAGCAAGGCCCTTTTCTTTTTAGTAATCTTTCAAAAATTTATGATGCGGACTACACCTGCTCACGGGTTAAAATTCCAAGGGGAAATGGAACCAATGAAGCTGACTATTTGTTAAAAGATGAAGAGATAAAGGCTATCGTTATTGATGGTGCCAATCGGAAATGGATAGGAACCAAAACCTCGGGGGCATATCTTTTGTCTGAGAATGGACAAGAAACGATTCAGCAGTTTACAACTACAAATAGTCCACTTCTCTCTAATACTGTTCTTTCAATTGCTATTAATCCAGTTACGGGAGAAGTGTTTTTTGGTACAGACAAAGGGATCGTTTCTTATCAAAGTGATGCTAGTAATGCAGGCCTAAGCTTTGGAGAGGTGTATGCTTATCCCAATCCTGTACGACAAGGATTCACTGGATTGATAACCATTACCGGTTTACTTGAAAATACTCAAGTTAAAATAACTGATCTCAGTGGAAATTTAGTTTGTCAAACCATTTCAAATGGTAGTTTGGCCACTTGGGATGGCAAGGATTTACATGGCCGTAAAGTAAGTACAGGAATTTATCTAGCCATTTGTGCAAGTGCAGATGGAACACAAAGTACAATTACAAAAATAATGGTGATCAATTAAACTATATGAATTGATTCAGTTTCTATTATAACTACAAATTACAAATGTATTTTTCATACTTACAAGCCTTCAATACAGGCTTGTAAGTAGTTCTTCTCACACCGTCATCTCCCCACATATACTCACGTTTAAATGATGTTTCACGTCATCTATAGAAGTGCATTCCCCCAATAAGCACATCAATTTAGTTACAATGGCTTCGGTAGTACAGTCGTAGGCACTGATTACCCCAGCATTTACCAGATTAAGGCTGGTTTCATAACGTCCCATTTCCACAGAACCTGTACTACATTGGGAGCGGTTGACGATTAAAATTCCTCGGTCGGTGGCAGCTTTTAGTGCGTTGTAAAACCATTCACGACGGGGTGCATTGCCAGCGCCAAAACTTTCGAGTACAACTGCTTTTAAGTTAGGTATTTCGAGAATGGCACGTACTGTACTTTCAGTTATACCCGGAAAAATTTTAAGCAATACAACGTTCTGATCAACCTGTGATCTCACCCTTAGTTTTACACCCGCATGTGGATAGTTGATGTAAGATCTAAAGTACTTAATGTGTACTCCAGCACGACCTAATGGATGGTAATTGTGTGATCCAAACGCACTAAAATGTTCTGCATTTTTCTTAGTAGTACGGTTGCCACGAAACAAAGTATCTTCGAAAAAGATGCAGACTTCTGGTACAATAGATTGACCATTTTCTTTGGCAGCTGCTATTTCAATTGCAGTAAGCAAGTTCTCTTTTGCATCAGTCCGCATTACTCCAATGGGTAGTTGGGAGCCTGTAAAAATAACTGGTTTAGATAAATGAACCAACATAAAGCTCAGTGCTGAAGCTGAATAGGCCATAGTGTCTGTGCCATGAAGGATTACAAATCCGTCGTACAAATGATAATTTTCTTTTATAATCAATGCTAAACGTTCCCAAATCAGTGGCTCAACATCAGATGAATCAATCAAAGGTAAAATAGGAATTGATTTAACTTTAATACCCGTCATGGCAAGTTCTGGCATATAATCTTGAATATGATCAAAATCGATAGGACGCAATGCCCCTGATTTTGGATCTTCTGCCATACTAATGGTCCCACCTGTAAACAGCAATAAAACTGCACTTTCTTTCTCTTGCATCTTCTGTTTTTTATGCAAAGATAATGATTTAGGCAATGCATAATGCATAATTCATACTGCACAATAAAAAATAGAATAATAAGTCAACACTCAACCATTAGGCCTATTTTGGAATGTTATAAACCAAAAGCCGGGTAGAAATCATTTATGAATGTGAAATTATTAATATCTTTGCAATAGCTATAATTAACCACGTATTCACACTTATAATTCATAGCTTTTCACTTATAACTCTCTACTCTATGCTTCCGATTCTCGATGAATATCATTTGTACCTCAAATTCGAAAAGGGGTTATCGCACAATTCGATAGCTGCTTACGAAGGTGATCTGCACAAGCTTGTAGTATATTTATCAGATGCTCACCAAGACTTGGAAACGGCAAGTACAAAGTTTTTACGTGATTTTATTATCGAAATTAGTTCATTAGGAATTCACCCCCGTTCGCAAGCCCGTATCCTGTCGAGTATCAAATCATTTTACCATTTTTTAATTTACAAGGACAAACGGGAGGATGATCCTACCGAATTACTTGAGAGTCCCAAAATCGGCTTACGACTTCCTGAGGTTTTATCTGTACAAGAAATAGATCTTATGGTCCAAGCCATTGACCTTTCTAAGCATGAAGGGGCACGCAACAAAGCCATTTTGGAAGTGCTATATGGCTCTGGAGTAAGGGTTTCTGAATTGGTAAATTTAGAATTGTCCAAAATTTATTTGTCTGAAGGCTATATGTTGGTGGAAGGAAAGGGTAGTAAGCAAAGATTGGTACCACTTTCGGAGGAGGCTTTAGGGCAGATCAAACTCTGGAATATTGATCGTAATAGTTTGAAAATTAAGAAAGGGCAAGAAGATTACCTTTTTCTGAACCGTAGAGGTTCACAACTGACGCGTGCCATGATATTTACCATTGTTAAAGAATTAGCGATATTGGCAGGTATAAAAAAAACAGTAAGTCCGCATACATTCAGACATTCATTTGCCACTCACTTACTTGAAAATGGTGCAAATTTACGTGCCATCCAGCAACTCTTGGGGCATGAATCCATTACGACGACAGAACTTTACACGCACATTGACGTACACTTTCTACGCCAAACGATTCTGGATTGTCACCCGATGTACAAAGTAAAAAGCCACAAGGATGGGAAATAGTACTTATTTTAATCCGCATCCTTATTCACGTTGCTTTATCCTCCTTTTATTGATAATGCTAATGGGTGGTGGCTACCTTAAGGCGGAAGAAACTGTGGTAATTGGTCAAGTTTTGAATCGTGAAGATAAAACGCCCATTGCGTCTGTAAATGTTCAGTTCAAGAATTTCGGGAAAGCTACGCAGAGCAACGAGGAGGGCTATTTTATGATACGCAACAGAGGATACCAGACCACTTTGGTATTTACTGCAGTGGGTTTTAAACCCCATGAAGTGAAAATAAAAAGAGGAAAAAGTGTTGGTATGCAGGTGGAGTTAGAGGGGGAAAATATTATGCTTCATGAAGTTATGGTGATGCAAAATAATAATTCTGCTTTGGAGTTGATGAAAAAAGTACGCCAGCAAAAGAAGAAAAATGACTATAGTAAAATCACCAAACTCACGACCCTAAGTTCAGAACAAATACTAATTTTACTCAGTAAAATTAATCAGCGTAAGCTTAATAAAAAGATTTACGAGCAACTGCAGCAAGGTGCTTTACAGACGGCTGATTCCTCCCTTACCATTCCTTTGTATATGGCCCAAAATCGCTACCAGCAAGTTGGGATGGATAAAAAGTTGATGGATAGAAATACATTTTGTTCCCCAAAAATAAGTGAAAATAGCATTTCGAAACTTTTGGCAGAACTAAATAGTCCCATCGATTTTTATGAGAATACAATTACGCTTTTTGGGAAAAGTTTTATCAGTCCGCTTTCAAATATGGGTAGCCTATATTATAATTTTTACTTAACAGACAGTCTGAATACAACAACTGGCAAGCAATATGAAATTCGTTTCATTACAAAAAATGGTAAAAATCTCGCCTTTAATGGTCATTTAAAGATAGACTCTGCCCAGCTGGCAATTACCAGTATTGATGCTGAATTACCCCCAAAGGCAAATGTAAATTATATTCATAATCTGCACATTACACAAGATTTTACGGCATTCCCCAATCAAAGTTGGAGGCGGGTGAAGGAGACTATGGGTATCAATATGAACTTCGAATTATTGGCCGACAGTCTCCATCCAAAGCCAGAAATAATGTTGAATAGGTCTGCGCAATTCAATTATACGGATACAGTTTTTGTTCAACCAAAAAAATTTGCTCAAGGGAATTACGCCCAAGATACCCTAGTACTTAAAATGGGGGAACTCAATAAAACAGCTGCTATGCGTGCTGCCAAAATAATGGCTGATTTAATCATTGCAGGCTATATTCCTGTAGGTAAAATAGACATCGGACAATTTACGCAATTTACCAGTATAAATGATCAAGAAGGGATTAGGCTTACCCTTCCCATTAGAACAAATGAGGAGCTTTGGAAGAACATCTGTCTGGGCGGATCAGTGGGCTATGCACTTAAAAATGAAGCATTCAAATATAGTGGACTGGCACAATATCGACTTCCTGGGGAGAAGAAGAGGATGTTAGGGTTCACTTACACGAATGACTATAGGCGTGTAGATTATAATTTTAATGCTTTGGTAGCAAGAGAATATCCTCTTATTGCGGGTGGTGAGAAGTTATCGAGTATGGTGTTGGCATTCAAATTACCGTCAAAACTAAGTCTTCTCAACGAGTATACATTTTCATTTTTCAATGATTGGAACAAAGATATTGAAAGTACATTCTATTTGAGAACGAATGAGTTATTTGTTAATCCAACCCTTATCATGGCTAAAAATAGTGAGCATTTCAGTTCTTTAAAGCAAAGTTCTGTGACCATCACGACCCGTTTTTCATTTGATGAGAAAACCTCTGAGGACCATTTGCAAAGAACGTATATTCGAAATTTTAAGCCTTTTTTCTTTGCCACTTTTGAATTGGGTAAATATCAATTGGGAACTCAGTCGGGTAATTATGGTAAAGTAATTGCCACAGTGAAGCAAAGTAAAAAACTGGATATTGGACTATTGAATTATACCGCAGAAGCAGGTGCTTTGTGGGGAACTGTCCCTTATCCTTTACTCCAAATTCCGCCTGGAAGTGAGACTTATGGCTATGGTCTTTACCATTATAATATGATGAATTATATGGAGTTCGCTGCGGATCAATACTTCAATCTTCATAGCGAACTGATAATGAATGGGCTTATATTAAATCAAATACCACTCATTAAAAATTTGAATTTTAGGGAAATGTTTAGCTATAACTTTGCTTATGGAAGTTTGAGGGCAGCACATAGTAATTTGCTGGATTACCCCACGCAACTTAAAGCTTTAACCAATCCTTACAGTGAAGTAGGGGTCGGAGTGACCAATATTCTCCGACTATTTTCAATACAATCCATGTGGCGCATTAGCAACTTGAATAAAGCTGGAGTAGTCCCTTGGGGAATAAGGGGGTGTTTAAATATTAGATTCTAATTGTAGCTTGCTAACAGCTAGCGGATTAATGATCTTTGATGCCTTAATTAATAATTACGTTTCGAATTGGGTCGTTCAATCAAAATTTCTATCTTTGTAAATAAAAATTCAGTTCATTAAAATAAACGAAAGCTAATGCGTAGTTCGAACTTACAAATAGCCATTATTGGCGCGGGAAACATGGGGGGAGCCATCGCTCGTGGCTTATCAATGGGAGATTATATTCACACTAAAAACATCAGTGTCAGTGATGTGTCACAAGCCAACCTGGATGCACTAACGGATTTCAATCCTGTTATAAAAGTAAATCCTTCCAACAAAGAGATTATTAAAAATGCTGATATTATACTACTTGCCGTCAAACCTTGGTTGGTAGGACTTGTGGCTGCAGAAATAGAAAAAGAGGTAGATTATAAAAACCAAATCCTTGTTTCTATCGCTGCTGGCGTGGATTTTGAAAATTTAACAGAGCTATTTGATACTGATGCTACCATTTTTAGGGTCATTCCTAATACGGCTATTGAAGTATTTCAGAGCGTTTCCACCATTTCTTCTTTCAATGCCACCAAAGAACAAGAGCAGATTATTTTGAATATTTTTGGAGAATTGGGCAAAACTTTCATGGTGCCTGAGAAACAATTAAATGCCTTTATGTCATTATCTTCTTGCGGAATAGCTTACGCCTTTAGGTATATACGTGCTGCAATGGTAGGGGGGGTTGAAATGGGCATTTCTCCGCAAGTATCGAAAGAAGTAGTACTTCAAACCTTAAGAGGTGCCATCGAATTGCTCGAAGCCAATAATACCCATCCTGAAGTTGAAGTGGACAAGGTAACCACTCCAGGTGGCATTACCATTAAAGGTTTGAATGAAATGGAGGCAACCGGATTTTCAAATTCAGTGATTAAAGGATTAAAAGCTTCCTTACTTAAATAAAGATTATTTTTTCTGAAAAAACAGGGTGGATTCTCAAATTTACTATAATTATTTAGGGTTAATTATTAGTTAGTAATTTGTTAGCTTATCTTTGTATTCCAACAAAAAAACGAAAATGACATTAAGAACAGCACTTGAAAATCGCATTCTGGTATTAGACGGAGCGATGGGAACCATGATACAAAGACACAAACTCACTGAAGCAGATTATCGTGGCGAACGTTTTGCGCAGTGGGACAGTTTATTAAAAGGAAACAATGACTTATTGATATTGACCCAAGCTGATATTATCCGATCTATTCATACCGAATACCTAGAAGCAGGTGCCGACATCATTGAAACGAATACTTTCAATGCGCAGCTTATTTCGATGGAAGATTACGGAATGGCCTCCTTGGTACGTGAGTTGAATTTGGAAGGTGCTCGTTTGGCGCGTGAAGCTGCTGATGAATATACTGCCAAAAATCCTAGTAAACCACGATTTGTGGCCGGCGCCGTTGGACCTACCAACAAAACTGCATCCATGTCACCAGAGGTGAACAATCCTGCTTTTCGTGCGGTAAGTTTCGACGATTTAGTTGCAGCGTATAAAGAGCAAATCCTTGCATTGATTGAAGGTGGCGTTGATGCTTTGTTAATCGAAACCATTTTTGATACCCTCAATGCCAAAGCGGCTATTTTTGCAGCAGAAGAGGCAATGACCGAGTTGGGTAAACGTGTAGAAATCATGCTTTCGGCAACTGTGGCGGATGCCAGCGGTCGTACCCTTTCAGGACAAACCATCCGTGCCTTTTTGGCGTCTGTTTCTCATGCAAATATTTTATCAGTAGGATTAAATTGTTCTTTTGGTGCAAAAGATTTGAAGCCTTATTTGCAAGAAATTTGTAAACATACTTCTGCTTACGTAAGCGCCTATCCTAATGCTGGTTTGCCCAATCAGTTTGGAGAATATGACGAATCTCCCGAGATCATGGCCGTACAGGTAAAAGAGTATTTTGACGAACAATTGGTGAATGTCATTGGAGGTTGTTGTGGTACTTCTCCAGCACACATCGCGACCTATGGTGCATTGATTGAAGGAGTAGTTCCAAGACCTCGAAATTTGGCAAGTACAAATATGGAGGTCTCTGGTCTTGAACTTTTAGAAGTAAATAACAATACCCTTTTTGTGAACATTGGAGAACGTTGTAATGTGGCGGGCTCTAAGGCTTTTTTGCGATTAATCAATGAAAAGAAGTACGAGGAGGCTTTGGTTATTGCTAGAAAACAAGTAGAGGAAGGGGCACAAATAATAGACATTAATATGGATGATGCCATGTTAGAGTCAAAAGAGGAGATGGTGACCTTTTTGAATTATGTTGCTTCAGAACCTGAAATTTCACGTGTTCCCATCATGATAGACTCTTCTAAATGGGAGGTGATTGAAGAGGGCTTGAAATGTGTACAAGGTAAATGCATTGTTAACTCCATTAGTTTGAAAGAAGGCGAGGAGGATTTTATTCTCAAAGCTCGTAAAATTCGTGCTTATGGTGCTGCGGTAGTGGTAATGGCTTTTGATGAAAAAGGGCAAGCTGACAGCTTTGAACGCAAAACAGAAATCTGTAGTCGAGCTTATCATTTATTGGTAGACACAGTTGGTTTTCCACCGCAAGATATTATTTTTGATCCTAATGTTCTGGCCATTGCAACCGGGATTGAAGAGCACAACAATTACGGGGTTGATTTTTTAAATGCCACCCGTTGGATTAAAGAAAATTTACCATACGCTAAAATCAGTGGCGGTGTCAGTAACCTCTCATTCTCTTTCCGTGGGAACAATGCAGTGCGCGAAGCCATCCACTCTGTATTTTTATACTATGCCGTAAAAGAGGGGATGGATATGGGCATTGTAAATGCGGGTATGTTGCAAATTTACCAAGATATACCAGCCGATTTATTGGAATGTGTAGAAGATGTCGTTCTAAATCGTAGACCTGATGCTACCGAAAGGATGATTGAACTTGCCGAGAGCTTAAAGAATATGGCTTCGGGAGTAAAGGTGGAGAAAATAGACGAATGGCGTACACGTCCTTTACAACAAAGGTTAGAATATGCTCTGATAAAAGGGATTAGCGATTTTCTGGAAGAAGATTTAGCCGAAGCATCTTTAGAATATGAAAGTGCAATTGAAATCATTGAAAAACCATTGATGAGTGGTATGAACATCGTTGGAGATTTGTTTGGAGATGGAAAAATGTTCCTACCACAAGTCGTAAAAACGGCACGTACCATGAAAAAAGCAGTGGCCATTTTGCAACCTCAAATTGAAGCGCAAAAAGTGCCAGGGCAGAGTTCATCAGCAGGTAAATTCTTGATAGCTACCGTAAAAGGGGATGTTCATGACATTGGTAAAAATATCGTAGCCGTCGTACTTGCTTGCAATAACTTCGAAGTGATTGATTTGGGCGTTATGGTACCAACCGAAAAAATCATTCGTACTGCCATTGAAGAGAAGGTGGATATTGTAGGTCTGAGCGGTTTGATTACCCCATCCTTGGAAGAGATGACCATAGTAGCGGCTGAAATGAAAAAAGCAGGATTAAAAGTACCGCTATTAATCGGAGGTGCTACTACCTCTAAAATTCATACTGCGGTAAAAATCTCTCCTAACTATGACGGACCAGTAGTACACGTAAAAGACGCATCCGTAAATACTTTTGTAGTAGCACAGCTGATGAGCAAAAAAAATCAGACAGAATATGTCGCTGGTATTGAAAAAGAATATGAAGCCTTGCGTCAAAAGCAAACCAAAAAGCCAGATCTATTAAGTTTGGAAACGGCTAAAAAGATGAAACCGAAATTGTTTTAATTGCAAAACATTTTATTATGATAAAGATCAAAACTTTTTTAGTCTTAGTGGGAGTAGTATTGTTTGCAAACAGCTGTTTCGTTTTTGATAAACTAGACAATACCAACTTAACGCCTTATTTATATACCACGCCTGTAACAATGGTTACAGGTACTACTGCTATGTGCGGTGGGCGTATGGATACTACTGCTACGAAAAAAAGTCGGAATGCATCAATAACTTCACGTGGTATTTGCTGGTCTTCATCTACTGAAATACCAAGCATCAATGACAGTAAAGTAATGTGTGGTGCGGGGAATACTCCTTTTACTGGGCAACTTACTGGACTTTCGGCCAATACCTTGTATTATGTTAGGGCTTTTGCTGAAAGTAGCGAAGGGGTAGGGTATGGCAGTACACTTCAATTCAATACAACCACTATTGGGAAAATTGAAACAACTGTGCCACTGAATGAAGATCGTGGAGAAACTTGGGTAATTTGTGGCGGAAATGTACTCAATGACTCAAATGCCACTGTGATTACACGCGGGGTCTGTTGGGGCTCAACGATTAATCCAACCATTGCAAATAGTAAAACTGTAGATGGGAGTGGTTTAGGGCCTTTTACGAGTACAATTACTGGGCTCAAAGTTGGAACTAGCTATACAGTGCGTGCTTATGCTACTAGTAGTCTGGGTACTATGTATGGCAAAAATGTTACTTTTATGACCTATACGACTCCAGGAAACTGTACTGATATTCAGGGTAATGTATATAAAACGATAAGAGTTGGAGCACAGGTTTGGATGGCTGAAAATCTCAGAGCGACCAAAACCCAAACTTATTATGACATCCCACTTGCAAATGATAACTCGGCTTGGGCTGCTTTAGTAGGACCTGCGTATTGTGACAATGGAGGATACGGTAAACTCTATAATTGGCAAGCTGTGACTACTGTTATTGTAAAGGGAGGTGGATGGCAGAGAGGGATTGCTCCAAATGGCTGGAGGATGCCCACTGATCAGGATTGGCAAATCTTAGAGGATTATTTAACGAAAAGATCTGTCAGTCTTTCTTCCACAGGATTTAATCCTTTATTGGGTGGCTATAGGTCTGAAAATGGAGAACGTACTGGTGAAGGAAATTATGCTGGTTGGTGGAGTGTTTCAACTGCAGACACATTATCAGTTGCATCCAGTAGATACATTGAAAATGATTTATCACTTCTTTTAAAAACAAAAGCACCTAAGAATAAAGGACTAGGAGTTCGATTCATCAGAACGAATTAATTTCAGGGCTATATATCTATGAATTAATTGTATTC
>CANFFA010000025.1 GCA_947445425.1 Paludibacteraceae bacterium | reverse complement strand
GGTATTTTCAGGGCATTTTGCTTTAAAGTAATAGGAGATTAATCTTTTCTCCAAAGTTTACTCATATCTTCTAGTGTTTTACCCTTAGTTTCTGGTACCATTTTCCATACGAAGATGGCAGAAAGTATACTCATAATGCCGTATAGTACATAGGTGAAAGTAATACTAAATGCTTCTAGTGCAGGGAAAGTAGCGGATACAATGAAATTAGAAATCCACTGCGCTGCTACTGCTATAGCAATTGCTTTTCCACGAATGGTGTTAGGGAAAATTTCTGAAATAAGTACCCAACAAATTGGTCCCCATGACATCATAAAGGATGCTGAGTAAATGACAATGAATATCAAGGTACTCATGCCAATGATTTGTAGGTGAGCCAATAATCCAATAGCAAACATCCCGATTGCCATTCCTATGGATCCAATGATTAACAATGGTTTGCGACCAAATCTATCAACAGTGAAAATAGCTACCAAAGTAAAAATGATGTTAATGAAGCCCATGATGACAGTTTGGTACATGGCAGCATCATTTCCAAATCCTAAGCCTTTAAAGATGGTAGGTGCATAATAAAGTACTACATTGATACCTACTGCTTGTTGAAATACTGAAAGTAAAATTCCAATAATGACAACTTTCCATCCATAAGAGAGTAATTTCTCTACGGTTTCATGCGCTGATTCTTTGATCTCCGCTAGAATTTCTTTGGCCTTATTAGAACCATTGATTTTAGAAAGAATGTGTAAGGCTTTCTCGTCTTGACCGATTAATGCCAAGTGACGAGGTGTTTCGGGTACTAAAACCAATAAAACGCCAAATAGGGCTGCTGGAACGCCATTTGATGCAAACATATAGCGCCATCCAGTCTCATCTATCCATGCTTGTGGTTCTCCTTTGGTGATGAAATAGTTTACGAAATATACAACCAACATCCCAAAGATGATGGCGAATTGATTCCAAGAAACCAATTTCCCACGGATGTCTGCTGGAGCAATTTCTGCGATGTACATAGGGCAAATTGCTGATGCTAAACCAACACCAATACCGCCAATGATACGATAAATGTTGAAAGCAATTAATACAGAAGCTGAGCTTTCTCCTTTTGTAAAGAAGAAAAATTCTGGATACGCGGCACCACAAGCCGAAATGAAAAATAGGATAGAACTAATAAAAAGTGAATTTCTACGTCCCACTTTTTCTGCGAATACACCTGAAACGGCACTTCCTAAAATACAACCAATCAAGGCGCTTGATACAGTAGCGCCATGGTAGAAAGTAGCCAAACTACCATAAGTAGCTTCATCCAAGTGAAAAACCGTTTTTAATGAATCTACGGCACCTGAAATAACAGCGGTGTCGTATCCGAAAAGTAATCCTCCCAGTGTGGCCACTAGGGTAATGCCAAAAATGTAAAATTGATCTCCTTTGTGTGGGTTCATGAGCTAATTTGTTGTTAATTGTGTGAAGTAAGTTGAGTAAACGTGTTGTTGAGTAAATAAGTTAACAAAACGAGTAGAACGGTTAAATAACTGTCTACTCGTTTTTGTGTTAACTAGATCACTTCCTAAATATACATATTTACAATTGCTTCGTAAAGTTCTTGTTTGCCACTGATTTGTTTAGGTGCTCCGTTTGCTTTTGCGTAAGCATAAACTTCTTCTAAAGATAATTTACCTTCTTCAAATTCTTTACCTTTACCTGCATCATAAGAAGCATAACGGTCAGTAACCATTTTTTGATAAGGAGAATCTTCTAGGATGGCTGCCGCTGCTTCCAAAGCACGTGCCATAACATCCATTGCAGCAACGTGAGAGATAAATAAATCTTCGTTATCAGTTGAATTACGACGGATTTTAGCATCGAAGTTTGTACCACCACCTTGCATACCACCACCTTTAAGAACTACCAACATCGCTTGTGTTAATTCGAAAATATCAACTGGGAATTGATCTGTATCCCAACCATTTTGAACATCACCACGGTTTGCATCAATTGCACCCAACATTCCTGCATCTACTGCACATTGCAATTCGTGCTCAAATGTATGACCAGCCAAAGTAGCATGGTTTACTTCGATATTTAATTTAAAATCATTTTCCAATCCGAATTCTTTCAAGAAGCCAATAACAGTTTCAGAATCAACATCATATTGGTGTTTCATTGGCTCCATTGGTTTAGGCTCAATTAGGAAAACTCCTTTGAAACCTTTTGCACGAGCATAGTCACGTGCTTTTGTCAACATAGTACCCATGTGTTGTTTTTCGCGTTTCATGTCAGTGTTTAACAATGACATATAACCTTCGCGTCCTCCCCAGAATACATAAGCCTTTCCACCTAAGTCAATTGTAGCATCAATTGCATTCTTGATTTGTAGCATGGCACGAGCAGCAGTGTCAAAATCAGGATTGGTGCTAGCACCATTCATGTAACGACCTGGAGAGAATACATTTGCAGTTCCCCACATCAATTTAATACCTGTGGCTGCTTGTTTTTCTTTTGCGTAAGCAACGATAGCTTTTAAATTTGCTTCGTATTCTTCAATGCTATTTCCTTCGTTTACTAAATCAAGATCATGGAAGCAATAGTATTCAATACCCATTTTTTGCATGAATTCAAAACCAGCATCCATTTTGTCTTTTGCAGCTTGAACAGCGTCAGCAGCACCTGACCATGGGTGAGCTTGAGTTGCTCCACCAAATGGATCACCACCGTCAGCACACAAAGTATGCCACCAAGCCATACTGAATTTAAACCAATCTTTCATGGTTTTGCCATACACTACTTTTTCTGCATCATAATAACGAAATGCCAATGGGTTTTTGCTCTCTTTTCCTTCGAATTTGATTGCTTCCACTGATGGGAAATACACTTTTGTACTCATAATAAATTGATTTGAAAATTCAAAAATTAGTTTTTTTATTTAATATCTAATTTGCTTAATTTGATTTTTCGATCAAATTGCTTTAGTATTTTATTACTTGAGAGGCTAGGACGTTTTACATTTTTGCCACCCATCTTTTGTAGGCTTCTAAACTTACTGCTACATTTTCAGGTTCTGGTTTTACGATGATTATTTTTCTCAATGTTGCAAATGCTTGTTCTGCATCTTTGTAAATTCCAGCACCTATTCCTGCGCCTCTAGCTGCACCAACAGATCCATCTGTATTGTAGAGTTCTATGGTGGCCCCAGTAATATTGGCCAAGGTTTGACGGAAAATTGGACTTAGGAAGAGGTTAGCATGTCCGGCGCGAATGGTTTTGGTTTCGATGCCCATTTCATTCATGATGTCCATTCCGTATTTAAATGAGAAAGCAATCCCTTCGTGAGCGGCGCGAGCCAAATGTGCTTTTGTGTGACGATTAAAGCTGATACCATGAATAGAGCAGTTGGGTTCTTGATTTTCCAATACACGTTCTGCTCCATTACCAAAAGGAATAATGCTTATACCATCACTTCCAACAGGTATTTGTGCTGCCAACTCATTCATTTCGGCATAGCTAATACCCTCTGGAGCAACATTATTCTTTATCCATGTATTTAAAATTGCAGTACCGTTAATACAAAGTAATACACCTACACGAGTTGCTTCAGTTGTATGATTTACATGTGCAAATGAATTTACACGGGAAAGTGGATCATATTTTGCACCACCATTTACCCCATATACTACCCCAGAAGTGCCCCCGGTTGCTGCTATTTCACCAGGATTTAATACATTTAATGACAATGCATTGTTGGGTTGATCTCCAGCACGGTAAGTTACCGGTGTTCCTTCAGCTAATCCTAATTCTTTGGCGATTTCGGCAGTAAGTCCACCTTGTTGTCCAAAAGTAGGAACGATTTCAGGTATTAAGTTGGTGTCGAAACCAAAATAATCAAATAAGAATTTTGCAGGAGCTTCTGCTTTGAAATCCCAGGCAATTCCTTCCGATAATCCAGATGCAGTTGTTGCCGCTTTTCCAGTCATGCGCATGGCTAAATAATCGCCGGGCAACATATAGTATTTCGCTTTTGCAAAATTAGCTGGTTCATTTTCTTTTACCCAAGCCATTTTTGATAAAGTGAAATTTCCAGGGGTATTCAATAAATGACTCAAGCATTTTTCACTTCCCAAAGCCTCAAAAGCTTTTTGTCCGTATGGTACTGCGCGACTATCGCACCATATAATGGCATCGCGTATCGCTTTTTGGTTTTCGTCGACCAATACCAGACCATGCATTTGGTAAGAGATGCCGATGGCTTTAATAGCGGCTGCATCTGTGTTGAATTCAGCCAATACTGCTGCTGTGGCAAGTTTAAGGTTGGTCCACCAAGTTTCAGTTTCTTGTTCTGCCCATCCAGCTTTCACCGATTTAATTTCCATCTCTTTTTTTGGAAAAAATGCACTAGAAACGCATTCGCCTGTTTCAGCATTTACCAAACTCGCCTTTACTGACGAACTTCCTAAATCATAACCGAGTAGATACATAATTGAGTTTTAACCCCTAACCCCTAAAAGGGGATAAGAAAAATTAGTATTGATATTTTAAAATGATACCTATAAAAACTGAATGCTATTTAATTTAGAATCAATTTAGTTTAGTGACTTTAGTTGAATTGATGGTGACCGAAGTAATTTAATCCCCCTTTAGGGGCTAGGGGTCTCATCTCTTGTACTTGTACAACCTTGCTGCTCTGTGCGGAACCCCTTCTTCTAGCTCATCTAGAGCAATTAGGTAGTCCATTTGTGCTATTTTTTTCTGGAAGTTACGAACATCAGATTTGCACTGGTTGATGACATCGTAAAGCATTCTTAGTTGTGAAATTGTAAATTTCTTTGACAAAAGTTCGAAAAGTAAATTTGGCTCTACAGTCAATTGATGTCGAATGTGTTGCAGTGCATCAGCAATGATTTTGTTGTGGTCAAAGGCTAGTTGCATCTTGGATATTTCTGTTACATCAAACCAATTTGCTGTGCTGTTCTCAGCAGTAAAAACAATCTTTCGGTCAATTTTAATTAATGCTACATACGCTACAGTAATGATTCTTCCGATTTTTAGCTTCGTAGTTTCTTCCAACCAGTATACATCTCTAGGATTTGAGCTGCGATTGGGATCACCAAAACTTTTAAACTGGCGTAAATAAATATTCTTAAGTCCAGTGAGTTCTGTTAAAACCCTTGATGCGGCATCATCCAGGTTCTCCTGATTAAGGATGATACTGCCTGGCAGTTTTTTGTCATTGTACAATTCATTCTGTTCATGAATGCTCCGTTCAATCAATAAAGCCTTTAGTTTTTCTCCGTCAAAACCAAATACGACACAGTCGACAGAGATATGTGGATTGTTGATAAATTCGTTTCCCATTTTTTGTGTCATTAGATTTCGAGTACAAATATATGGTTTGAATTTAAAATTGAATTAATTTTTTATGTGTTATAAAACACATTATCAGTAATTTGAATAATGTACTTATTACAATAATACAGCATCACTTAAAGTAAATATTACAATAAGTATTATTGTACAGGCATTTAAAATTTTAACAACTTGGTTTAATTGTACAATAAGTCTGTTTAAAATATTTAGATAATCTTCATTAGACGAATCATTCTACAGATTATAGCTTAAATTCATACTTTTGTTTTAGTTCTCAAGTTTTGGTGTTCTTTCTTTCTACCCTTTCACAAAAAAAACCGCCCCGCTATGATTAACATGGCGGGGCGGTTTCGTTTCTTAGTAAATGGGAACTTTATGCTTAAGAAATTATTTGTACTAATACTTGTTGAGTGTTTGCTGTTGTTTCTTAGCAATTATTTTAATTCGGAATGAGGGGATACACTCAGTTTTAAAATATCAGGGTGGATTTCAATGTATTGATTCGCTGCTTCGTAGCCCTTATTATATATTGATAGATAAGCATCGAAATTAAACTCATGAAATACTTCCACCCCTTTGGGTTCAATGATAAATTGGCATTTGCTGCGACCATCTTCTGCATTTTGATGTTGTACGGCACGTATTGAGTAAATAAGTGTATCGATAGGTTTTCTGAATTCGGTAGCTGTTATTTTGGGTAATACATCTACACCGATGATTGTTTTGCAAGAATTTGATAGACACTGAGCTGGCATATTGTTTAATACGCCACCGTCAATATAATGACTTTCACCGTTTTTGATGCTTTCAAAAATTCCCGGAATACTAGCCGATGCTGCCACCCATTTGTCTAATTCATTGCCCGATTGAATTATTTCCCATTTTGATTGGTTTAGATTAACTACACAGACATGAAGTTTTCTATTTAATTTCTCAAAACTATTGTGTGGTATCACTTCTTTTATGAAATTACGTAATATGTTATGTGTTGATAGTCCTGATTTCAAGAATGTTGGCGGAAAATTCATCAGATAGCTAATCTTGTATAGTTTTTCATATCTTATCATAATCATAATTTCAGATGCTGAATAGCCCGCTGCATAGAGTGCCCCAATGATTGCCCCCATACTGGATCCTGAAATCTGTTGTGGTGCAATCTTGTGTTCTTCCAATGCTTGTAATACCCCCAAATGTGCAAATCCCAATGCACCGCCACCGCCAAGGCAAAGCCCCAGTGAATGGTCGGAATGAAAATGTGAAAGTAAGGTGTTGAGCTTGTTCATTGAACTTTATTTTTGGATTAAAGTGCTTGCTGTTAGATAGTAATTGTATTATGAGTCTAAAATTATGTGCGATTATCTTTTATAAAGCTGATTTTGTGTTATTTTTGTGAAAGAATAATTCACGAGTTTGTAAACGGCGAATCTTCGTACTTTTAAATCACAAAGTTACTTTTAATTCAACACAAAATGAAACGTATTTTATTATTTATTGTATTATCTTGGAGTTTGCAATTGTCGTCAGCCAATTTACTCTATGATATTGTTGATGGGAAATATAAAACGAAGTCCATCGAAGCGATACATCCCATGATGGATGGAGAGTATTATACTCAATTGGTGGATAATAAAGCGATTGTAAAATACAATTTCAAGTCGGGTGTGTTTGTAGATACTTTGTTTAGTATTTCTCGTCAAAAAGGAAGTACTTTGAAGGATATTGTTGGTTATGAGTTTAGCTCAAATGAATCAAAATTGTTGGTGTATAACAATTTGAAGAAACGCTACCGTCGCAGTTTTTCTGCCGATTATTATGTTTATAATTTGAAAAGAGCTGAGTTAGAACCCCTTTCTTTAAATGGTTCCCAAGAACAGCCACTGTTCTCACCCAATAGTCGATATATAGCTTTTGCTCGTGAAAATAATTTATTTCTCAAAAAGTTAGATTTCAATACCGAAACGGCCATTACCACCGACGGTGAAGTGGGTAAAATAATTAATGGTACTCCCGATTGGTTGTATGAAGAGGAATTTAAAGCACTCCGTTGTTTTGAATGGAACGCTGATAGCAAGTTACTGGCTTTCTTGAAGTTTGATGAGTCTGAAGTTGGTAATTTTGCTTTTTCAATTTACGAGAAATCCGAAGCGCAAGCCGATGAGTTAACACTGTACCCGAGTTTGTTTCAGTACAAATATCCAAAAGCTGGTGAAAAAAATCCGACGGTAAAGGTCTGTGTTTATGATGAGTACTATAAGTCCATTAAAACCATCAAGATTGACGATGACCAAGATTGTTATATTCCTCGTATTAAATGGACCAATTCAGTGAGTCAATTGGCCGTTTTTAAGCTCAATAGAAATCAAAATCGCTTGGATATGCTTTTGGCAAATGCAAGATCCACTTTGTCCAATTTGATTTTACGTCAAGAAGAGAAAACATACATTGATTATGAAAATATAGACTACCTTCATTTTCTGGTTGATACTACTCATTTTGTTGCTGTAAATGAGCAAGATGGATTTCGTCATGCCTATTTGTATAATATGAATGGTACAGTTGAAAAACAACTTACCAAGGGAAGCTGGGATGTTACAGATCTGTATGGATATGATGAACTAAAAAAGCTGCTTTATTACCAATCTGCTGAGCTATCTCCCTTGCAACGTGATGTTTATGCCATTGATAATAAAGGTAAAAAGTTGCGCCTTACAGATGGAAAGGGTTTTCACAGTGCTGTTTTTAATTCCAATTTCAGCTATTTTGTCGATGATGCTTCCAGTATTGATGCGCCAAACGTGCTTACACTTAGAACTAATTTGGGAGCCAGTGTTCGGATAATACAAAACAATGAACTATTGTCTAGCAATTTTGCCGCTCTCCAACTTCCTAAAAAAGAATTTATTAGCTTTAGTCCTTCTGAGAATGTCAAATTGAATGCTTGGATGCTGAAACCGAGTAATTTTGATTCGTCTAAAAAATATCCTGTTGTGGTGGTGCAATATAGCGGTCCAAATTCACAAAAAGTTTTAGATAAATGGGATGTTGATTGGGAATATTACTTAGTTTCTAAAAATTATATTGTAGTTTGTGTAGATACAAGGGGGACGGGTGCAAGGGGTACTGAATTTCGAAAATGTACCTACCAGCAATTGGGAGTTTTGGAAACAAAAGACCTTGTTGAAACTGCAAAGCAATTGGGCAAGTTTAATTATATAGACAAAGATCGTATTGGAATTTGGGGTTGGAGTTATGGTGGATTTGAAGTGCTCATGTCGATGAGCAATGGGGAAAAGGTTTTTAAAGCTGGGGTAGCGGTTTCTCCCGTTACCGATTGGCGATTGTATAATACCGCATTTGTAGAACGCTATATGCGCCGTCCCGAAGAGAATTTTAAGGGCTATCAACAAACTTCTCCTTTGTTAAAAGCTGCAGATCTTCAGGGTAACTTGCTCTTGGTTCATGGTTCTGCTGATAATAATGTTCATACTCAAAATTCAATGCTGTATATAGATAGATTGGTTGCTGCCGATAAGCAATTTGAAATGCAACTGTACACAGATAAAAATCACAGTATTTTAGGGAATCAAACCCGTCGTCATCTCTATACTCGAATGAGTGAGTTCTTGTTTTCAAAATTGTAATTAATTCAGATTTAATCTACTTGTTGATAATTCATTGTCGATTATGTTATTGTATGTGAATGAAATCTGAAAATTGTGACACAATAATCCAAAAACAATCACGTTTATTAACTCTAATGAAAAGTTAATGCAAAAATTAATTGAAAAATTTACGAGTTAAAATTAAAGCTGTATCTTTAAAATCTCAAAACAAAACAATATAAACAATTAAATTAATTTATTTTTATGAATCAACAAAAGAGTTATGCATTGCCAATTGCAATGATGTTTGCACTGTTTTTTATGGTATCGTTTGTTACAGGACTTCCTAGTCCAATGGGTGTAATTGTGGCCAAACAATTTGGAGCTTCGAATTTTGAATCTCAATTGGGCTTCTTGGCCAATTTTATTGCTTATGCTTTTATGGGAATCCCAGCGGGTATTATGCTTAAAAAATATGGCTATAAAAAAACTGCCTTGTCTGCTATTGCGGTAGGTTTTGTTGGTGTAGGTGTACAGTATTTCTCAGGTGTTGCTGAAAGCTTTACTGTCTATTTAGCCGGCGCATTTATTTGTGGTTTCTCTATGTGTATGTTGAATACTGTAGTAAACCCAATGTTAAATACACTTGGTGGTGGTGGGAATAAAGGGAATCAATTGATCCAGTTTGGAGGTTCTATCAATTCAATTGCTGCTACCATTACTCCAATGTTAGTTGGTTACTTAATGGGTGCTGCTGCTGGTCGTACCATCGAAAAGGCAAATCCTGCTCTTTTTCTAGCCATGGGAATTTTTGCAGTTGCATTTGTCGTTCTATCTTTTGTTGCCATTCCTGAACCTCACATGGAGAGTGCTTCAGATAGAAAAGTGAAACAAAGTCACAGTCCGCTTTCATTTCGTCACTTTGTTTTAGGCGCTATTGCTATTTTTATTTATGTTGGTATCGAAATTGGTATTCCAAGTACAGCTAATCTTTATATGACCGCTTCTACTTCTGCAGCCAATCCAGGTTTGGGTATAGATGCTTCTACTGCTGGTAGCATTGTTGGTTTATACTGGTTACTAATGATGGTAGGACGTCTAGTGGGTGCCTCTATCGGTGCAAAAGTTTCGAGTAAAGTAATGTTGATTTCTGTTTCTGCAGCCGGACTATTCTTTGTGTTAATGGCAATTCTTAGCCCACTTACTTCAACCATTACAATTCCAGTTTTATTGACACAAGTTCCAATTAGTATTTTTTACTTGATTTTATGTGGCTTGTGTACCTCTATTATGTGGGGTGGTATCTTCAACTTAGCGGTCGAAGGACTTGGGAAATATACTGCATCAGCTGCAGGAATCTTCATGGTGATGGTTTGTGGTGGTGGTATCGTGCCACTGATTCAAGGTTTTGTTTCAGATAAGATTGGCTATATGGGTAGCTATTGGGTAATGTTTGCATGTTTAGTATATATGTTGTATTATGCACTCGTAGGTTGCAAAAACGTAAACAAAGATATTCCAGTGGAATAGTGATAAGTGATGAACGTTTAGTGTTGAATGATGGCTGCATATTAATCATTAATCACTGAACGTTAATCACTAAACACTAATCACTAATCATTAATCACTGTCTTAAAATATAATTCAAATGGAAAAACCGTATGTAGTAGGTATGGATATGGGCGGAACCAATACCGTTTTTGGTATTGTTGATGCTCGTGGAAATGTAGTTTCAAAAAGTGCGATTAAAACTGGTACGCACACAGATGTTAATTTGTACATCAATGATGTTTATACAGAGTTGATTAAGTTGATTGATGCTGTGGGTGGTGTGTCGAAAATTAAAGGGATTGGTGTTGGAGCCCCAAATGGTAATTACTATACAGGAAATATCGAATTGGCGCCCAATCTTCCTTGGAAAGGAATTATTCCTTTTGCTAAATTAATGTCAGAGAAGTTTGGTATTCCTGCTGCATTAACCAATGATGCAAATGCTGCTGCTGTAGGCGAAATGACCTATGGTGCTGCATTGGGAATGAAGAACTTTATCATGATTACCTTGGGTACTGGGGTTGGTAGTGGTATTGTAATTGATGGTAAGGTTGTATATGGTCACGATGGCTTTGCAGGTGAGTTAGGTCATGTTACGGTAGTTAAGAATGGTCGTAAATGTGGTTGTGGTCGTCTGGGTTGTTTAGAAACCTATGCTTCTGCAAGTGGAGTGGCTCGTACTGCTAGAGAGATCTTAGAAACGACTAAAAAAGATAGTTTGTTGCGTAATATTCCAATTGACGACATTACTTCTAAAGACGTATTTGATGCTGCTGTAGATGGAGATGTTGTGGCAAAAGAAATTTTCCAATTTACAGGTGAAATTCTAGGTGAGTCTTTCTCGAATTTTGTGCCTTTCAGTGCTCCTGAAGCCATCGTTTTGTTTGGTGGATTGGCAAAGGCTGGTGATATGATTTTGAATCCTATTATTGAAAGTATGGAAAAGAATCAATTGGACTTGTGGAAAGGTAAAGTTAAAGTTATTTTCTCAGATCTTAAGGAAGCTGATGCAGCTGTTCTAGGTGCAAGTGCATTGGCTTGGGAACTGTAGATGATTAATCAATAATTAACAATTTAAAGTCCTTCTAATCTTTTGTTGATTAGAAGGACTTTTTTGTCAGTATTCTCCAGCTAAAACTTGAGCTTATTGATATAAAAAAGAAGTCCACTAAATTTGATTTTAGTGGACTTCTTTGTTTTGAATCGCTAACTGTCTTAAGCGTTTTTTGCTTTGATAACGATAGCTTTGAAAGCTTCTGGGTGATTCATTGCTAAATCAGCTAATACTTTGCGGTTCATTTCGATACCAGCTTTGTGGATAGCGCCCATTAATTTCGAATATGACATTCCTTCTAAACGTGCAGCAGCGTTGATACGTTGAATCCACAAGCCGCGGAAGGTGCGTTTTTTGTTTTTACGGTCACGGTAAGCATATTGCAAACCTTTTTCCCATGTGTTTTTGGCTACTGTCCAAACGTTACGACGACCACCAAAATAACCTCTTGTGAGGCTTAAAATTCTTTTTCTTCTTTTACGTGAAGCAACGTGATTTACTGACCTTGGCATAATTTAATGATTTGTGAATGTTAGCGCCGAATGTTAGTTCGAACTTAAGGCTAAAGGCATTCTGTTTTTAGACTAAGAAAATGTGATAAAAGTGAAGTTGACAAACTATCGTAAACAAAGCATTGCTTTAACGTTGTTCTCATCGGTCTTGTTAACAAGCGCACCATGAGTCAAGTTACGTTTTTGTTTTGTTGTCTTTTTTGTCAAAATGTGCCTTTTAAAAGCATGTTTTCTTTTGATCTTTCCTGTTCCGGTAAGGGCGAACCTTTTTTTTGCACCGGAGTTAGTTTTCATTTTTGGCATTGTTGCTGTTTTTATTTAATTGTATAATGTGACTAAGTTGTTCGTTTATTTAGTTTTCTTTGGTGAAAACATAATAATCATCCGTTTTCCTTCTAAT
>CANFFA010000024.1 GCA_947445425.1 Paludibacteraceae bacterium | reverse complement strand
TTCCAACCTGCACTGATCACCCGTCCATTTCCAGTAGCATAAATATTTGCACCCACGGCTGCTGCGAAGTCCATACCAGCATGAAAACGACGGCTGTGATATACAGGATCCATGCGCCAACCATAACCAGAAGCCATACATTTCAAATTTTTATTCAAAACAGGCTGAATGGCAGGTATATTTTGCAACATGGTCTCCTTATTCTTGGCCAACAAGATCAAATCATCGTAAGATTTAGATTGCACGTACAACTGTTTTCTCAATTCATTCATTCTCTGGGTAGTAGAAACTACAATCTCAGAATTGGTCATGTCCAACAATTGCTCATAATAGGCATTATTAGCAGCAGTAGCCTTACGGACCGCATAAGGGATTGGATCAGCCTGAAAAACAACCCGATACAAATTATCATCCCTATCTTGTAAATCAGTCAATACCAATTGTAATTCATCAAACTGTTTATCTAATAATTTATATTGCGCTTCGATATGGCTCTTCTCTTGCCCCAACTGTTTCTCTTCTGGCGAATCGATAAAAGTAACAAAGACAAGAAAAAAAATTGCACCCGAAAACAAACCCGATACTGCATGCACTAAAAATCGAGTCAGTTTATGACCCAAAGTATGTTCAATTTGTTCGTAACTTAAAGTTTCAGGATTAAAATGGAATTTTTTCTTGGCCATGGTATAGATAAATATTTTTTGCTTAGGCAATGAAAATACCCAAGTCAGGAAATGAGATATAAATCAGGTAGAATAGTACTTACAGGTATAAAAAAAAGTAATCATCACAAATTTATATACACACTTGCTGCAAAAATAATAAATTTGAGCTACTTTTGCAGACTTTATTTGATATTATTAACCTAGTAAACAAAAAGCTCAACCGTCAATCGTCATCAGTCAATTGGAACATTCAATACATTGTATGACTATAAACCGAATTATTTGGTTGTTTAAGACCGTTGTCCTTAGACCGTAGACTATAGACTTTTCAAAATGACTTCACAAGAAATTCGCCAATCCTTCCTTGATTTTTTTGCAGGAAAACAACATAAAATTGTACCTTCTGCTGCAATGGTAATAAAAGATGATCCCACTTTGATGTTTACCAATGCAGGGATGAATCAGTTCAAAAACATTATTTTGGGCAATGACCCCATCAAATATCCAAGGGTCGCAGATTCTCAAAAATGTTTGCGTGTCAGTGGTAAGCACAATGACTTAGAAGAGGTAGGTCATGATACCTATCATCACACCATGTTTGAGATGTTGGGAAACTGGTCTTTTGGCGATTATTTCAAAAAAGAAGCCATAGAATGGGCTTGGGAATATTTAGTAGAGGTTTTAAAACTTGACACAGATAGATTATATGTAACTGTATTTGAGGGATATGCGCCAGAATGTTTAGGACGAGATGATGAAGCTGCGCAGATATGGGAGCAATTTTTACCGAAAGACCGTATTATCAACGGAAATAAAAAAGATAATTTTTGGGAAATGGGCGACACCGGTCCATGTGGTCCATGTTCTGAAATTCACATTGACATTCGCAGCAATGAAGACAGGGCTAAAATTGATGGTTTAACATTGGTCAATGGAAGCCACCCACAAGTGATAGAAATTTGGAACAATGTATTCATGCAATACAACCGTAAAGCAGATGGTTCTTTAGAAGGACTTCCTGCAAAGGTTATTGATACGGGTATGGGCTTTGAACGTTTGTGCATGGCCATTCAAGGTGTTCAATCCAATTACGATACAGATATCTTCACCCCCATCATCAAAGAAATTGGCAACATTTGTCAAGCTGAGTATGGTAAAAATGAGCAGACTGACATCGCCATGCGGGTGATTGCAGACCACATTCGTACCATAGCCTTTTCAATTACGGATGGTCAACTACCTTCTAACGCGAAAGCAGGTTATGTAATTCGTCGTATTTTACGTCGTGCAGTACGTTATGGTTATACCTTCCTCAACCAGCGTTCCGCCTTTATGTACAAGCTGATCAATGTATTGGGCGAAAACATGGGTGCTGCTTATCCTGAACTACTGTCTCAAAAAACCTTGATCGAAAAAGTAATCAAAGAAGAAGAAGAATCTTTCTTGCGTACTTTGGAAACAGGAATTAAACTGTTAGACAAAGTAATGGGTGAAACAAAAAAAGAGGGTAAAACTGAAGTAAATGGTAAGGTGGCCTTTACACTTTATGATACATTTGGATTCCCCTTAGATTTAACAGAATTGATACTACGTGAAAATAATTTTACGGTTAATATCGAAGAATTTAACGCCGAAATGCTCATCCAAAAAGAACGTGCTCGAAATGCCGCTGCTACAGAAACTGGCGATTGGGTAACAGTTCGTGAAGGCGATAGTGAATTCGTTGGATATGATGCTACTAGCTGCGAAACCTCAATTTTACGTTATAGAAAAGTTAAACAAAAGAATCAAGAGTACTTCCAATTGGTGCTTTCTAACACTCCTTTTTATGCTGAAATGGGTGGACAAGTTGGAGATAGCGGTAGTTTGGTGTCAGAAAAAGGAAGTATTCAAATCCTAGATACAAAAAAGGAGAATAACTTGGCGGTACACATTTGTCACCAACTTCCTGAAGATGTTACTGACAAATTCACAGCTACTATAAACATAGAAAATCGTAAAGCTATCTCTGCCAATCACTCAGCCACTCATCTATTGCATGAGGCATTGCGTGAAGTATTGGGTACACATGTGGAGCAAAAAGGTTCTTATGTCAGTCCTGATGCATTGCGTTTTGATTTTTCTCATTTTCAAAAATTAAGTAAGGAGGAGATACGTAAGGTTGAGAAAATTGCGAATGCAAAAATTCGCGAAAACTACAAGCTGAACGAAATGCGTGATACACCTATTGCACAAGCACAGGCCTTGGGTGCTATGGCTCTCTTTGGCGAAAAATATGGTGAAAGCGTTCGTGTCATTCAATTTGGTAGCTCTACAGAACTTTGTGGAGGAACGCATGTTCAAGCCACTGGCGAAATCGGGATGGTACGAATTATTTCCGAGAGCTCTATAGCTGCAGGTATTAGACGTATTGAAGCTATTTCGGCAAACGGCATAGAGGATTTACTAGATTCACAACAAGATAGTCTTTTAGAGGCACGTGAGTTATTAAACAACACTCCAGATCTTTTGAATGCTATTCGCAAATCAGTAGAAGAGAACAGTGAACTAAAAAAGCAGTTGGAAGTATTCTTACAAGAAAAAATTCAAGTACTTCGCGATAAACTCATTGCTCAAGCAGTAGAAGTAAAAGGGATTAAAGTCATTCAACTTCAATCCGACCTGTCTTCAGATGCTATTAAAACCTTAGCATTCCAAATACGGAATATCCTCAGCGAGAAACTTTATTTTGTAGCGGGATGTATTTACGAAGGAAAACCATCACTAACCATATTACTTTCAGATGATTTAGTTGCTGGAGGAATGAACGCAGTGAACATCGCCCGTGATGCTGCCAAGGAGATTCAAGGAGGCGGAGGAGGTCAACCCTTCTTTGCTTCGGCTGGTGGTAAAAATGCAGAGGGGATCCAGAAGGCAATAGAAAAAGCTTTGGCACAAGTGGCTGTTTAGGATTCAGTATTTCAAAGATAAAAAAAGAGGAACTAAACAAAATTAGTTCCTCTTTTTTATATTATGTAGACACACTTCATATATGACATTTTAGGCTTGCCATTTTTGATTAGTAATGAGACAGATATAATATCATAATATTTGATTAGTCAATTATAAAATAGAACGCGGATTTACACTGTAAATGCGGATAAAAAAAACGGATCTATAATTGACTACGTCAATTGATTATGCACTCTAATCAAAAATGCTTGCATTTCTTTAATCCGTTTTCAATCCGTCTAGACAGTGTAAATCGGCGTACAATTTCTTTCTAAAATGGGACATTATATCTGTCTCATTACTTCTAACACTAAGAGAACAAGCTTTTAGAACGCAAAATTCGCAAATCAACACAAATTAAAATAATCTAATTTGCGTTGATTTGCGAATTTTGCGTTCTAAAAAGAAAATTATGTTCAATTTCTTCTATAAAATAGAATTTCAACTCTTAGAATCTATATCTGGCTGCAGCTTTCAAATCACCAATGACGAGTGATTGAGGTGAGTGAAAATAAAAACCTGGTCGATAATCTAATGTTAACTGAATCGGCAGATTTTCAAAATTATACTCTATACCAAACTGACCAAGTATTCCAGCACCGAAAGTACCACCTTTTAAATCATTGTAGGCGACAATTCCAGTACCCACTCCAGCAAAGAGATTAAAATTTGGAGGGAGTTTTTTATATTGAAACATCCATTGATACGTAGCCCTTAAGTTGTACTGATAATATAAGGCATTATCAAAAGAGTCAGACTGATAATCCACTTCTAATCGATTATCTAACATGATAGGATGAAGATAAGAAAGCTCTAAGGTTCCATAATATCCTGCTTTGAATCCAAAAAGGGGAAAGCGTTGTTCTTCGATTTTAGGAGCTCCCATGGATCTTAACTGCTCTGCTTGTAAAGAGAGGGTAAAAATCACTGTAAAAAGTACTAGATAGACAGATCTTCTCATATGCTTGGTTGAGTTAATGTTATGATAAAAAACTTTTAAATAACTGAACACAATTAATCAAAATCAAAAGACTAGAAACGATAACGAAGTGATAAGGCGCTGTTATCATAACCTTGATGGTTATTGCCAAGATAGAAATTTGGACGCCAATCAAATGCCACTTGTAAAGGCAGATTGAAATTATATTCCAAGCCTAACTGACCCACTATACCTAAACCAAATTCAGAATTTGAGTTATTGGAATACATTCCTAAGGTACCACCACAACCAGCATACCAGTTAAAGCCAGGCCCTAATTCATCCAATGTCCATACCCATTGATAAATACCAGTAAGCTGTGTACCTGAATAATTGGAAGTACTGTTAAGATTAGTTTTTCCCAAATCTATTTCCAAACGATTTGCAGAGCCCATAGCGGTTTGAAAACTTAATTCACCTCCCATTCCTCCTCTAATACCAATTGATTTCCCCTTTACTTGGGCATTTGTAACACATAAAGTAAAGACAAGCAAAGCAATAGTTAAAGCTAATTTTTTCATTCTTTTTAATTTCTATTTTTATATAATTGCTGAATTCAAATACTGGCACAAAATTAAACATTTAATCAAAAAAACAGTCATGATAACAGACTTATTATTGATGCATCATTTATTAAATATGTGTAGTTCAAATAGAATGAGAAACTTTAGTTCTAAAGTTTCTCATTCTAACAATTCAAAGAAAATGGATATATCTAACTAGACTTCAGCATCTTGCCAATCACCATTCACCTTAATCAGCTCAATTAACTTGTCCACTGCTTCCGCTTCAGTAATGCTGCGTTCAATGCACTCTTTTTTCTTATATAGACTTACCTTACCGCGTCCGGCACCTACATAACCATAATCTGCATCAGCCATTTCACCAGGACCATTCACAATACATCCCATAATACCAATTTTCAGACCTTTAAGGTGAGAAGTTCGAGCTTTAATACTTGCTATTACCGATTGAAGTTTAAACATGGTACGACCACACCCTGGACAAGATATAAATTCAGTTTTGCTAATCCGAACACGAGAAGCTTGCAAAATCCCAAAGGCTACAGAATTAATAGCCTCTGCTGTAATTGAACCTTTGTTTTCTAAACAAATACCATCACCAAATCCGTCGATAAAAATCACACCTAGATCAGCGGCAGATTTGATTTGCAAATTCTGAAGCTCATTTTCAGCATAGTTTTTACAAAGGATCACCGGAACAGTACAATTTGCTTGTAATAGAGCATTAAAAAATGCACGTTGCTCCCCTACTCCATTTTGATGATTGGTTTGAAGTAAAACTACTAGATCTTTACTTTCGATTAGTAATTGAAGCATATCCACATTCAAATCGGAATACTCTAGACGAAGAAATTTAACAGCATCTTTATCCGCCTTCAAAGCTGCCAAAGATTGAGTTGAGAATACTGAATAGATCTCATTATCAGCTCCGAAAACATGATCTACTGACCAAGTATAGTCAGGAACCAAGGCAAAATCTCCTTTTGCAGTTGCAAAAACTACAGGAACATTTTCTCCACCAATATTGCCAACTGCATGCGTAACTCTTCTACTATATTCAAAAGGCGATTTTAATTCTGCAGTTGATTGTGGAACAATTGGGGCGTGACCCTTACGTTCCGAAATATAAGACACAAGCAATCTACCCACTGGAATTTCCATCTCTGGTTCTTCACTCAAAGATACCCGAATGGTATCACCAATACCATCACCCAACAATCCACCAATACCTACAGCGGATTTTATTCTACCATCTTCACCATCACCCGCTTCGGTAACCCCTAAATGTAGAGGGAAATGTATATCAGCTGCTTCCATTTCGGAGACCAACAAACGAACCGTTTGGACCATCATTACCGTATTGGAAGTCTTCATTGAAATCACAATGCGATCAAAGTTCTCTTCTTTACAAATTTTCAAGAACTCCATGCAAGACTCAACCATTCCGCGAGAAGTATCACCATAACGGTTCATCATTCTCTCACTTAAAGAGCCATGATTCACCCCAATACGAATGGTGGTATTGTGTTCTTTACAAATATTCAAAAAAGGGATAAAACGTGCACGCACCTTTTCATATTCTTGTGCAAACTCAGCATCAGTATAGTCAGAAGTATCTCCAATTTTGATACTACCCACGTAGTTTCCTGGATTAATACGAACTTTATCAGTGTATTGCGCAGCCAAATCAGCAGCATTTGCATTAAAATGAATATCCGCTACCAAAGGTACTTCACATCCTTGTTCACGAAGTGCAGTGCGAATGGCTTTTAGGCTCTCTGCCTCACGGGTACCTTGAGTGGTAAAACGCACTAAATCAGCACCTGCATCTACTATTCTAAGACATTGTGCCACAGAATTTTCAACATCATTGGTATCTGTATTGGCCATGGATTGCACTCTAACAGGCTGATTTCCACCCAACAATAATTTTGCAATTTGAATCGTATCGGAAGGACGACGACTATAATTAAATTGATCTAGTTTCCACATAAAAAATTGATAATGTTTGTTTGTGCAAAATTACACATTTTTGTACATAAACGTTTGAAGAGAAAAAAAGTTGTAGCTTCAGATTCAATTAAGTCCAAAATATCAGTTTTAATAGAAAATTTAGCATCAATAAAAATGAAGTATCGCTAAATAGAGCAAAGAAAAAAGAGTAAATATGCAAAAAGGTCTATTGCCTATACGAAAAACAGACTTCCTAGCTTTGTATTAAAAAAAAACAAAAATTTTCACAATCCAAAGCAAAATCGTATTTTTGTATAGAATTCAAGGAAAATGACGAACCGCTACGAAGAACTCATCAACGCATTTGAAGAGAAACTGCGAACATTAATTTCGCGTTATCAGTCTTCACAAGAACAAATCGATCAATTAACAGCTAACTTAATGCGTAAACAAGATGATTTGATGCATGCCCATCAAGAAATCTTAGAACTTCGGAAAAGGAATGAGCATTTACGCATTGCCAAAGGTTTTGGAGGTTCGGAAATAGAACGAACGCAAACAAAAAACAAAATCAATAAAATGGTTCGGGAAATAGACAAATGTATAGCCCTACTAGACGAATAGAAAGTATGGAAATAGATAGAGGTGATGAAATTTTTCGGATAAATATTAACATCGGTGGTTTCCGCCTGCCCCTCAACGTTGCCAGAAAGCATGAGGAGATATACAGAAATGCAGGAGACTTATTGGTAAAACATCTGGAAGATTACCGAAAGAAATACCCCCAACATTCCACTGAAGAAGTACTTACGATTGTAGCCTACCAATTTGCCGTCATGGTATCCAAGCAAGAATTCTCTTTAGACACAGTTCCATTGGCAGAAAAAATCCAATCACTGCATGATGAATTGGAAACACTACTAAACGACACTGTTGAAATTAATTTATGATTTCGTCTATAGATCGAATAGGGCACACAAATAATCAACTTTTAAGTTTAGTCTAAAGATAGTCAATTTTACGCTGAACGAGAGTTTTTCAGAACGCAAATAGCACAAATTTACGCAAATAAAAAACACTTGATTTTCTGGAATAAAAACAATTTACACATCAACACAAAACAAATTCATTATTAATCATTTACTTAAACAAACAATATGGAAATTATACTAACAGGATTAATTGCACTTGTAGTGGGCGCAGGGGGGGCATATACCTTTCTACGATTCATCAACAAGCAGACCGTCTTAAAGGCGGCAGCAGAAGCGGAATTGCTTAAAAAAGACAAACTTATAGAAGTAAAAGAAAAGTTCATTGGACTTAAAGCAGAACACGAACAACAAGTACAAGAGCGTAACTCTAAAATTCAAGCTACAGAATTAAAACTGCAACAAAAGGAGATGCAACTGAACCAAAAACAAGGGGATGTGCAAAGGAAATCAAATGAAGTTGATGCATTGAAAGAACAAGTAGAGCACCAACAAAGCAGCATTGACAACAAGAAAAAGGAGTTGGAACAATTGACTCACCAAGCACAACATCAACTGGAAACAATTTCTGGATTATCTGCAGAACAAGCAAAAGAGCGTCTAATTGAAGCCTTAAAAGATGAAGCCAAAACAGAAGCAATGTCGTATATCAATGACATTATGGAAGAGGCTAAAATGACTGCTAACAAGGAAGCTAAGAAAATCGTTGTTCAAAGCATTCAACGTATTGCTACTGAAACTGCAATTGAAAACTCAGTAACTGTATTCCACATTGAATCAGACGAAATAAAAGGACGTATTATCGGACGAGAAGGTCGTAACATTCGTGCACTCGAAGCAGCCACAGGTGTTGAAATCATTGTTGATGACACCCCTGAAGCCATTGTACTTTCGGCATTTGATCCTGTTCGTCGAGAGATCGCTAGACTTTCACTTCACCAATTGGTTACTGACGGACGTATCCATCCTGCTCGTATCGAAGAAGTGGTAACGAAAGTTCGGAAACAAATTGAAGAAGAAATTGTAGAAATTGGAAAACGAACCACCATTGATTTAGGAATTCACGGTTTACACCCAGAATTAATTCGCTTGGTAGGTAAAATGAAATACCGTTCTTCTTACGGACAAAACCTATTGCAACACTCTCGTGAAACCGCTAACCTTTGTGCCACTATGGCAGCAGAATTAGGTCTTAATCCGAAGAAAGCAAAACGTGCTGGATTATTACATGATATAGGTAAAGTTGCCGACGAAGAACCAGAATTACCACACGCAATTTTAGGAATGCGCTTGGCTGAAAAATATAAAGAGAAGCCAGACATTTGCAATGCCATTGGAGCTCACCACGATGAAATTGAAATGGAGACCTTAATTGCACCTATCGTACAAGTTTGTGATGCCATTTCTGGTGCACGTCCTGGTGCTCGTCGCGAGATTGTTGAAGCTTATGTTAAACGTCTAAATGATTTAGAAGCATTGGCACTTTCTTACCCAGGCGTATTGAAGACTTACGCTATTCAAGCGGGTCGCGAATTGCGTGTTATTGTAGGCGCAGACAAAATTGACGATAAAGACACAGAATTACTTTCGTTCGATATCGCCAAAAAGATACAGGATGAAATGACCTATCCGGGTCAAGTAAAAATTACCGTGATCCGTGAAACGAGAGCAGTGAGTTATGCGAAATAATTAAGAGCGAACTCTTGACAATTAACATTGATTGGCACTGAATTTGTCTTGAATTCGCTAGTAATTTAAATGGGGCTGTTTGGTTTTGACAGCAGGTAGAGGTGATGAGTAAGCATGTCGAGCATTGAGGAAACGGCTCGTAAATATCGGTTCTCAAAATTATAACTGGCGAAAATAACTACGCTCTTGCTGCTTAATCGAATAGAGTAGATTAGGCTTAATTCCGATACTAGGTATTGGAACGGGACATTTCCCAAGTGCCCTCTCCTCGAGGCTTCTTGATATGGAGATGCAGCTAAATCGGGGATAGTTGCGCTTAGCCTTGGAGGCGTGATGAAACAATAAGGATAAGGCGCAGGTTGGTGGCTTCGGTCTTGCCTACGCACGAAAACCTAAGCGAAGATAAACATGTAGAAGGCTTATTAGTTCCTTGTTTGGACGAGGGTTCGACTCCCTCCAGCTCCACTAAAACCATTTAAACGCTTGATAATCTTATGATTATCGAGCGTTTAGAATTTAAAATAAACGTCTGTTTTAGTCTGTTTTCAATAGTGTATTCAAAATCAGACATTTAACCACAACAAAACAGACTCTTATGGCAAGAAAACAAGCAATTATCATTTTCCCACATTTAAACGATGCGGGGGGAGATTTATCAAAACAGTGGTATGTGGAATACAAATGGCGCATACCCGGAGAAACGAAAATGAGGAAAGAACGGATTTACAATGGGATGAGCATTGTTTCAAAATCCGAACGATTAAAGGCCGCAAAACTCGTAATTGCAGAAAAAACAGAATGGCTTAAAAGTGGGGCATACCTACAAGGGAATGTAAAAAAAGTATATGCAGATGAGCTTCTTTATAGAACTGAAGCAAAAATGTTTGGCGAAGCAAAGGAGCAAGTTGTCACTACTCGTACCAATCTAAGCGAGTTTCTGGTTATGATGAAACAAAAAATTAATCAGAAGAGCTATGAAAATTATCAGTCTAAAATGCGGATTTTCAATTCTTGGCTTGAACAAAACAAGCTGAATGAATTGCACATCAAAAACATAACTCGTCAAAATATTATTGCTTTTTCTATGTGGCTTTCGGATGAACAGAAGTTAAGCCGGCTAACTATAAAAAAGTACATTCAAATTTTGCACACTTTCTTTAATTTTGAATTGGATCGTGATACAATTCAAGTGAATCCCGCTGATAGAATCCCAACTATGGGCAAAATTGTAGATTGCTCTGCAGTTCCTTTTCAAAAGGATGAACGGGCAATGCTCAAAGAAGCTATATCCAGCAAGGATCCACAATTATGGCTTGCCTGTCAAATACAGTACTACTGTGCAATTCGACCTGGAACTGAATTGAGATTAATGAAATTAAAGTGGATTGATTTCGACAAAGCAACCTTTAGGATTCCTAGTATAGAAGCCAAAAACAGCCAAACAGAGATTGTAAGCATACCACCATTTTTGATTGCTGAAATGAAAATGATCCAACTTCATCTGTTCACAGATAAAGAATTATATGTTTTCGGGAAATTCGGCAGACCTGGCGACGAACCACTTGGTAAAAACACTCTAAGGAATCGATTCAACCAATACCGTGAACAATTGGGGATTTCTGATGAACATAAATTTTATAGCTGGAAGCACAGCGGAGCAATCGCCCTAATTGACAACGGAGCTAAGCCCTACGACATAAAAGGACATTTGCGACATGCAAGCTTTAGCACTACAGAAACTTACCTACGAAAACGAAGTGTAGACAACAATATATCACGCTTCTCTACGGAGATATAACCAAAAAACCGCCAAAGATCTAACACTCTGGCGGTTTTTACTTTTTACAACATAGCATAGAATTTACCCTCCACCACCTTACTCCCTTTTTGAGATACTTTCCGTGTTAAAGAGATGGGCATAAACTTCATGTTGTTGATTACAAACATGTTGTTTATGTCCACTTCGGGGGTGTCCAAAAGTGTAAAGGTGTATTCTTTTGTAATATCCATTAATGAAGTGAAATGATAACTTTGTACTATCCCATTGCTACCATGTAACCTCATACTGTGTTCTACAGCCGGCAGAAAAATATGATGTGCCCAATTTACATCACCATCGCTTTCACCGCTCCCAAATTCCGGTGCAGAATCAACGTGTGACATGGGGTAAAAACAAACATGTTCTTCGTTACCCCTTCTAAATGTTCCCCATAATTCGATTTTTCCTGTATAAAGTGCGACTTCGATATTCGATAGCCGCTGAATTATTTTGGCGGTTCCGTTTACTTTTTCCACCAGTCCGCTTTCGACAGTGGTAAAAATCGCTTGCCTACATTTCGGAAGTTGGTATTTGAATGCTGTTGTGACTGACCACGATCCTCCTGATCTTGTCCCTGTTCCAGTTCCTACATAAGTTAATGAAATGGATGCAGTGGTTAGTTCCGCCGGTATCAATTCCAGCTTCAATTCTGTATTGAAATTCTCTCCAATTGCTCTGAATTTATTTATATTCAGAATGTCGTATCCACCCGTCCTGCCATTAACACCCCACGTCTCTGAATATCCGAATAATTCAACTTTGGGAGCAATCAAACTCCTATATTCATTTAACAAATAATCTCTTCCCGTATCCAGTGTCCTATAAATAACCATTTTATTTCCCAAATCAGCCACTTGATTGATGGCTGTCTTAATGGCTGCCATGCTTGCAAATTGTTTCACTTCGCATAATCCCAAAATATCGGGATTTAAATATTGCCACTTGAAATAATCAGAGTCCGGCAAATCATACATGATTTTAACATCCCCGATTTTGGTATTTATTTGTGTGTTAGACACATCGCGTGTGTAATTTTCCAATGGATTAATATTACCAGT
>CANFFA010000023.1 GCA_947445425.1 Paludibacteraceae bacterium | reverse complement strand
TGGATTATGCTCTTTAGAGTCGTATGCTGTTCCCCCAATTACCACACACTCCTCCTTACAAAAAGGAATGTATTTACTTAAATAATTAGGTAAAAACAATTCCGCATCACCATCCATAAAAAGTAAATGTTCGTATTTAGCAGTATCAGCTAATTTATTACGAATTGCAGAACGACCAATATTTTGTGGCAACACGATGTGCTGACAATGATCAAATTTACCGATAACAGCATTCACTTTAGTTAGTGGCATTTCACCATCCTCCATGACGATGATTTCAAAATCAATCATCGCTTCCAGTGCTTGATGATGTAAATCTGTTACTAAACGAAGGATGGAATAATTATATACCGGAATAAGAATTGACAACATAGGATCAACAATTTACAAATAAAACAACACTAAATACGATCAAGATTTAAAAGTAGAATTCACAATCTCCATCAACACCAATTCCTCTTTTTCCCAACTAAACTCTTTCGCCACACTTTCAAAATGAGCAACATCAAACTCGGCATTAAGCATCTCATTTATAATTTTGGCTAAATAAAGCGGTTCATAATGATCTATTAAAACTCCAGTTTTATACAATTCTACAATTTCTGCAATTTCAGGGAATCGACTTGCTAAAATTGGAACACCCGCATTTAGATAATCGAATACTCTATTAGGCAAAGCGTAATAATAATTTAAACCAGCCTCTTCAAGCAAACACAATCCGATATTTCCCAATCGAGTATATTCCTGAAGTTTAAGTGTATCAATGGCACCCAAGAAAATAACTTTCTCAACAATTCCCAATTTAAGAGCCCGTTCTTGCAAAAGCTTACGAACATCACCATTCCCAATAATTAAGAGTACTGCATTATCTATCAGTGGCATAGCATCCAACATCCATTCGAGCCCTCTACCCAGATTTACTGCACCTTGATACAATATAATCTTTTTATTAGCCGCTATTCCAAGGTCTTCTTTTTTAATAAACTTATTTACAGCAACTATTTTTGAAGGAATATTTCGGCATACGTGAACCTTCTTATTATATTTTTCACCATAAAATTTTGCAATAGAAGCATTGACTGTAATCACATCGCTTAGGCGAGGGAAAATGCAATTTTCAATGGCTTGCCAAATGGCTTGTGTGCGGGGGCGATAAACCAATTCGGGAGTTTCTGTAAAATACTCGTGCGTATCGTATATTATTCTTTTACCACGGATTTTTGCTGCCAGATAAGCAGCGGGGAGGGTATCTAAATCATTTGAAAAAATCAGATCAACTTTGGCAAATAGTAAATGAAGAAAAAAGCGGATGTTTAGCTCTGCATAAAACTGAGGTCCAGTTCTAAACCACAATCTTTTTCGCATCACAAAATAGGGACGTTCCAATGGCTTACTTTCTGGTAAAAGTCTACCCATCTCAATAACATTATAGCCACATTTCTGTAGCGTCATGCAGGTTTTGTGCACCCTTTGATCCGTACTTAAGTCATTACTAACGCAAACTATTGCTGTTTTTTGCATATAAATCTTTTTTAGTAAACAAGTTAACGAGTACACAGTTCTAAATCGGTTTCTCGTTTACTTGTCTACTCCTTTGTTTTCAAATATTCTATCAATTTTCCGTATAAATGTCTGTGGTATGATTTCGGATCTTTGGTTACCGCAGTATTGTGCCACAACAACACGAGTTCCCCGTTCCATTTTTCCACAGTATCAATTAAGCGCACTGTATATTCGTAGGCATCATGTGCATTGAGAAACATATAACGCTTATCACTCAAACTACCATCCATCACTGTGAGTGGGTGTAAAGTAAGCGAAGTAAGTTCCTGTGAAACAGGGTCGATCCATTTCACAGCACGACAAGTCCCCAATCTAAAACCTGCGACATCGGCATAGCCCATTGTAAAATCATCTGTAATTCCTGCCATTAACAAATGGTGAAAATCAGATGGTTCCCGGGAATTCAAGAAGTGATTGCGATTATAATTAATCTTCTTTTTGGCAATTCTCGCCAAACTTTTAGCTTCATAAGGAATACGTATCGGACTTATTCCAGCAGCATAACTGGCGTGTAGCCCAATGGTCACCTCCTTTTTACGGCACAATTTTTTAAAAGTGATAAAATCCGGTGTTTGAAAATAGAGCGTCGGTTTATCTTCCTTTCTACGCCCAAATCCACTTCTAATAAAAATTACAGACTCGCATCTATCACTACCCAGCATTTTTTTAACCGAATTATTCAAATCAAAAATCCAAGGAAAAGTGTACCAGGGATCATACGTTATTCCTGTAAAAAAAGTCCTGATGGCCCTTTTACCCTCATTCGGGCGTCTAATGCCACGGAATATACCACCGATAAATCCACGAATGGTACGGTAATGTGCTAAATGATCCAAATCATGGGTCAAATATACTTTTTTAATTTCTTGGGGTGGTTCAGGAGCATCAACACCAAGCTCCCTAAGTTTCGTTCGAAGCAATAGTCCATACTCATCAACAAGTGGAGAGTCAATGAACCCAGCCCTATAGGGTAATGATTCTTTTCCTATAAAACGACCATGTACATCCCGAACCCCTTTTCGAACCATCTCCTCATATCTAGAAATCAGGAAATAGGTGCTTGCTACCAAATCAGCATGTAGCACAAGGGTGCCTTCAATCATTTCTACCGTTGGTTTTCCATAAAGAATTGGGGTCTCTTCCCATATCTGGAGTGGTAATTTCGGCAAAGACTTTTCATTGGCATAAACCTCTTCATTAAAAAATGTGGAAGGCAAAATCACCAATTTATACTGATGATAATCATCAGCTTGATTCGTATAGCCAATCTGGTTCAATACGTCGGTCGATACACTATCTCCTAACAAAAAACCAAGTATGTATTGAATTATTTCTGTCATTTGTTCTAAATTGATTTGGCCAGATTGTAAGTTAAGAATTACGCTTCATCTTTTGGATGTGCATGAAGGTCACCATCACGGCAATAATCAGTCCTATTAACAATTCTTTTTCAGAAATAAGTTGTGACCAATTTATTTTCTCAGGCACTCCCTTTGTTACGAAACGCAATATCAGTGTAAAGATAATAAACACTGTAAATACTCCGATGGCATAACGAAGGGATTTAAGTATGGATTGTAAATTCATAGGAAGTATAGTTTTAATACGGCTTTAACAATCAAGTTCTAGTTTTAAAAATCTTCCGGTTTCACTACTAGGATGATTTGCAAGTTCTTGTGGTGTTCCACAACAAAGTACATATCCGCCACCTTTTCCACCTTCAGGACCAATGTCAATTACATAATCTGATACCTTAATAACATCCATATTGTGTTCAATCACAATAACAGAGTTACCCTTGTCTACCAATCGGTTAAGGACACCTAACAAGACCCGAATGTCTTCAAAATGCAAACCTGTTGTTGGCTCGTCGAGTATGTATAAAGTCTTACCTGTATCTCGTTTAGAAAGTTCAGTGGCCAATTTTACACGTTGGCTTTCTCCACCAGAAAGCGTGGTACTGGATTGTCCCAATTTGATATAACCTAAACCAACATCTTGTAAAGTCTTGATTTTATTCAGAATAGCGGGTTGATTTTCAAAAAAATCCACCGCCTGATTGATGGTCATATCCAATACATCGGCAATCGATTTTCCCTTGAATCGAACTTCCAAAGTCTCTTTATTGTATCGCTTCCCGTTACAACTTTCGCAAGGAACGTAAACATCGGGTAAGAAATTCATCTCTATGGTTTTATAACCATTCCCACCACAAACTTCACATCGACCACCGGCAGTATTGAACGAAAAACGTCCTGGTTTATAACCACGAATTTTAGCTTCCGGTAAAGTGACATAGACATTACGGATATCAGAAAAAACGCCTGTATAAGTGGCTGGATTGGAACGTGGAGTACGACCAATAGGGGACTGATTTACCTCCACTACTTTATCGATTTCATCCAAACCCTCGAAACTATCATAAGGAAGTGGATCTTTAAGTGATCTGTAAAAGTACTGACTCAGAATGGGTTGAAGGGTTTCATTGATCAAGGTTGATTTCCCGCTACCCGAAACGCCGGTGACACAAATCATTTTTCCAAGTGGAAAAGCCACATCAACATTTTTCAAATTATTTCCACGCGCACCACGAATTACCAATTCTTTTCCATTGCCTGGACGCAAGTTCTTCGGTATTTCAATACTTTGTTTACCATTCAAATAAGCAGAAGTCATGGTATCTGATTGCAACATTTCGGCTGGTGTTCCAGCAAAAACAACTTCACCACCAAAGCGACCTGCGTGCGGTCCCATATCCACCACATAATCTGCAGCCATCATCATATCCTTATCATGTTCAACCACAATGACGGAATTACCCGTATCGCGAAGTTGTTTCAAGGAGCGAATCAGACGCTCATTATCCCGTTGGTGTAAGCCAATACTCGGTTCATCGAGAATATACAGAACGTTAACCAATTGCGATCCAATTTGAGTCGCCAAGCGAATGCGTTGACTTTCACCTCCCGAAAGAGATTGCGAACTGCGATTGAGTGACAGGTAATTCAGACCTACATCCAATAAAAATTGTAAGCGGGTACGAATTTCTTTCAAAATTTCAACAGCAATCAGCTTTTGTTTATCGGATAAGAATTCCTCAACAGACTCCAACCATTTGGACAATTCAGCAATATCCATCTCCGATAATTCAGAAATATTTTTATCGTGCATCCGAAAGAAAAGTGATTCTTTTCGCAACTTAGCACCTTCACAATCAGGACATTTAATTGCTTTAGAATATTGATTGGCCCATTTTTGTTCTGTGGCAGATGCACCAGATTCGGCCTGCATCTCAATATATTTTAGAATACCATCGTAAGTTAAAAAGTAATTGGTGCCAATGGATTGATTTTTTATATTCAATCTTTCTTCAGTTCCATTCATAATTTCGCCCAAAGCTTCTTCTGGAATAGAGTCAATTGACGTTTTTAGCGTACAGTCGTACTTTTCCAATATCGCTTCAATTTGCCAAAAAATCGTACTGCTTTTGTGTTTTCCCAAGGGTGCAATTCCACCTTGATAAATACTTAACTTTTTATCAGGCACAATTTTATCCATGTCAATTTGATTCACAAAGCCCAAGCCCTTGCAATTAGGACATGCACCATGTGGCGAATTGAATGAAAAGTTATGAGGAGCTGGTTCATCGTAGGAAATTCCGCTGGTGGGACACATTAACATTTTGCTAAAATATCGTGCAGCACCAGCCTCTTTATCCAAAAGCATAACGATTCCATTGCCCTGTTGCATCGCTTTTTGCATGGAGTCTTTCAAGCGTTTGCGGTCTTTTTCACTCACTTCAAGCTTGTCAATCACCACTTCAATGTCGTGGTTTTTATAGCGATCCAGCTTTAAACCGTGCGATGCTTCACGAATAACTCCGTCGACACGCACGTGTAAATAACCCTTTTTGCGTACCTGTTCAAAAAGTTCTTTGTAATGCCCTTTACGACCACGGACCAGAGGCGCCAAAAGATATGTTTTCTTTCCTTCAAAATCAGCCAAGATTAAATCAACAATCTGATCTTCAGAATACTTCACCATCTTTTCGCCAGTAGCATAAGAATAAGCTTCACCCGCGCGAGCAAAAAGTAGTCGCAAGAAATCGTAAATTTCAGTGGTAGTACCTACAGTAGAGCGGGGATTTTTGTTGGTGGTTTTTTGTTCAATAGAAATAACCGGACTTAATCCTGTTATTTTATCTACATCAGGCCGTTCCATGGTTCCTAGAAAACTACGGGCATAAGCGGAAAAAGTCTCAATATAACGTCTCTGTCCTTCGGCAAAAATAGTATCAAAAGCCAGAGATGACTTTCCACTACCACTCAAACCGGTAATTACCGTCAAGGCATCACGGGGAATAGAGACATCGATATTTTTCAGATTGTGTACCCGAGCCCCTATGACTTCTACAATATCGGAAGTTTTGGGTGGGTGTATGTTTGGGTTTGTTGTCAAAGCAATTAAAATTTAGAACTTGCAAAGGTACAAAGTAATTCACAATTTATAATTCATAATTTACATTTAAAATCTAGGATTTATCAAGGTCAATCACTACTAATTCATCGATATAGGTCTAAAATTGAACTTGTGTTATATTTTGATTTATATAAAAGGAATATTTATTTACTGAATTCGTATCTTTGCATCAATCAAAACCGCAACCCTATGAACCCCATCCTCAAACGCCTTGCTGCACTACGCCAAGCCATGCAGCAACAAAACATCTCAGCGACAATCATACCTGGAACAGACCCACATGCTAGCGAATATATCGCTGATTATTGGAAAGAGCGAGAGTGGATTTCTGGCTTTGATGGCTCAGCAGGCACAATGGTAATCACCTTAAAACATGCTTGTTTGTGGACGGATTCCCGTTATTTCATACAGGCTGAGGCGCAGTTAATAGGAACTGAAATTCAATTGATGAAACAGGGATTAGCAGAAACCTTGGATATCCCAACTTGGCTCAAAGCAAATTTAATATTCTTAGATACAGTCGGGATTAATCCTCAATACTTCTCCTACAATGAATTTCAATCACTTGAGAAAGAACTCTATAAAAATACAATAACACTCACTTCAGCGGACCTAATTGGTTCTATTTGGGTAGACCGACCTGCTTTACCATTGTCACCATTTTATATTTTCAAAACAGAATTCACAGGAAGATCCACTTCTGACAAACTTGTAGATGTACGGATTGGAATGAAAAAAGCCGAAGCCGATGTACTGCTTATTTCAGCTCTGGATGAAATAGCCTGGCTTTTTAACATCCGATCTAATGACATCGCATTCAACCCAGTAGTGATTGCTTATGCCCTGATTGAAAAAGATAGTGCAACACTGTTTGTTGCACCAGAAAAACTAAGTGCAGAAACAAGATCCTATTTTCAAACTTTGGGAGTAAATCTTTTAGACTACCGCAGCATACATGAATGTATAGAAAATCTTCCCGACACAAGTTCTGTTTGGTTGGATGGAACAAAACTTAATTACTTTTTAATTGATGCTATTCCGCAAAGTTGTACCATCCTGAATAGTAAAACGCCACTGACAGAATTTAAAAGTATTAAAAACGAAACAGAAATTGCTGGCATTCGAAAAGCGATGATCAAAGATGGCGTTGCTTTAACAAAATTCTTCATGTGGCTGGAGGGAAATTTGGCAAGTGGTGACTTAACGGAAATTTCGATTGCTGAGCAGTTAGAAAAATTTAGATGTGAGCAAGAAAATTTCGTTTGTGAAAGTTTTGGTAGCATTGCTGGATATGGTCCTCACGGCGCTATTGTTCATTACAGTTCAACACCAGAAACAAATTCAACATTAAAATCTGAAAATATTTTACTACTCGATTCGGGGGGACAATATCTTGATGGCACCACCGACATTACACGGACGGTGGCCTTGGGAAAAGCAACTGACCAACAAAAAAGAGACTTTAGCTTGGTATTAAAAGGACACATTGCCTTGGCTAGTGCCATTTTCCCTGAAGGAACTTGTGGTTCGCATCTTGATATTTTAGCCAGAAAAGAACTTTGGAGGGAAGGTTTAAATTATGGGCATGGTACGGGACATGGCGTAGGACATTTTCTATGCGTGCACGAAGGACCACAAAGCATCCGTCCAGATCAAAACCCGACTGTTTTAAAAACTGGTATGCTGCTTTCCAATGAACCTGGCATGTACAGGGCGAACGAATATGGTATTCGCATTGAAAATCTTATACAAGTCATTCCCTATTCAAAAACTGAATTTGGGGAATTTTTGCAGTTTGAAACTTTGACACTTTTTCCATTGGATAGAGAGTTGATAGAAATTCGTTTACTTACAGAAGATGAGAAGCATTGGGTGAATAATTATCACCAAAAGGTTTTTGAAAAGATTTCACCGATGCTTAACGAAACTGAAAGGGAGTGGTTGGAGAAAAAATGTAAATCGATATAACAACCGTTTTTTGAATAAGCCCTACTTAAGAGCTCATTCTATACAGATTTACAAAAAAACAGATAAAACGACGGCCAAAAATAAACAGAAGAGAATATGCAATTTGATATTAACGATACAGCACTAGGAAAAACGAGTGCAACACCAGAACATTACGATGCTTCCCTTCTTTTTCGCATTCCACGTTCAGAAAACAGAGAACAGTACGACATTCACGCATCAAAATTGCCATTTGTAGGGTATGATGTTTGGAACTGTTACGAACTTTCCTTTCTCACGAACAATGGCTTACCGATCTCGAGGGTGGTAAAACTGATTTATGCATCAGACAGTCAATACTTGGTAGAATCAAAATCCTTGAAATTATACCTCAATGCCTTTAATATGGATGGTTTCGGGAAAAGTATTGAAGAAGCAGAAAAGGGTGTGAAAGTATTAATTCAAGAAGACCTTACAAAATTATTGGAAACAGAAGTACAAGTTATTCTATTCCATACGGAAAGTGAAGAGAAAGAGCCTTTTGAATCAATAAAAACCAAGGATTTGGCAAATCTTGTTTCCAAAGAAAAGCAAGAAAGTATGCAGTTTTCACACTTCACAGAAACGCCTGCATTACTTCAAAGTAAGCTTTCTGAAAGTGTTCAGTATTGTAGCTTTCGCACCGATCTTCTACGATCGAATTGTCGAGTTACCAACCAGCCCGATTGGGGAGATTTGTTTGTGAGCATCGAAACAAAACAGATTATAGAATTGTCCTCGATCATGGAATACTTGGTCTCCTTCCGCAAGGAAAATCATTTCCATGAAGAGGTGGTAGAAATGATTTACAAACGGTTCTTAGATCATTTCAAGCCGGAAAAACTAATGGTGGCAGCCATGTACACACGAAGGGGAGGAATAGACATCAATCCCATAAGGGCCTCTCACTTGGAATTAATTGACAAAGTAATGATTAGCCCTATTTATAGAGTAAAAAAAACGATGCGGCAATAGAAATGAACGTAAGATTTTTCAGAACGCAAATTCCGCAAATTAACGCAAATAATTAATGTCATTTGCGTTAATTTGCGGAATTTGCGTTCTGAAAACTAATGTGCATAGCACTGTCAATACATTGTATCGAATAATTGGTGTCGAGTATTTGATTCCATATGATAATTCAATCCTTCAATTCCACCCTCATTTTACCCACAGAAAGTTTAAGCTCAAAAAGTACAGGATAACGATTTTCATCATCTGTCAACCAAACTGTTGCAGGAAAAGCTTGTTTGAATATATTTCCTTTCATCATCATAGGCTTAAATATTACACACTTAAACTTTCCTTTTTTTGTTTCAATACTTTCTCTACCATCAAAAACAATTTTTGAGTTGATCACAGTATCGTCCAAAAACACTGGAACTTGCAGACAATCCCCTTTTTTCAGACTCGAAAAGTCTTGCATTCTGATGTAATAAAATGCGGAAAGCATATCCTGCACATTGGTAGGAATTTGTGTTCTTTTATTTTTACTTTTAGCAAAATGGTCATTCTGATTAAAGTAGACAACATCCTCTTTTTTCTTATCATTCTCAAATTTATTGACCGTTAATTTCATGGGTTGAAAATCATCAAAATCGATGAACGATTCATAGTTATATTTAATCACATAGAACATTTCAACAAAGCCGTTGGTGCTTCCTTTACCAATCACTTGATAAACTTTCTGATTTTTCACAGTGTTTAACTTGGTAGAAATCTCAATTTGCGCATCGCCGGCAGAGATTTTACCAGTCAGCATAGAAGTAAAACCGACCCAAAACGACAATTTCTCGCCGCTATTGAAGTGACTATTTTCCAAGATACCCACATTACTCGCTGGAAAAATCAGGATAGTAGAAAAGAGAAAGATGAGGCTTAAAATTATTTTCATAAGTTGTTGGAATAAGGATGACAAAAATTAACTACAAAAAGCATTCCAAAATTAAAAATGGAAACAGAAAAAATATTTATGACTAGATGTTGCCATTTCAAAAAAAGATTGTATCTTTGCACTCGAATTACACAGTATGCGGCTGTGGCGTAATTGGTAGCCGCGCCAGACTTAGGATCTGGTGCCGAGAGGCGTGGGGGTTCGAGTCCCTTCAGCCGCACAAAAAGTCCCGATAATCAATTGATTGTCGGGACTTTTTAATAATACAAAACATAGAAATTACACTCAAAATATATTAACATGGAAAACCAAGAAAACCAACTCAACATCGAGCTATCTGAAGAGATCGCTGAAGGAATTTATTCAAATCTTGCGATCATTTCCCATTCATCATCAGAATTTGTGGTCGATTTTATACGCATTATGCCGGGCACTCCTAAAGCGAACGTAAAATCACGCATTATCTTGACCCCGGAGCATGCTAAAAGATTACTTTACGCTTTGCAAGAAAACATTTCCAAGTACGAAAAGCAATATGGCAAAATAAAAGTAGATGAAAATGGTTTTGCGCCACAAGTACCGATGGCCTTTGGCGGTGGAGAAGCTTGAGCAATACAATAATCAGACATCTAAAAAATGCGATCAGTAAATTTTACGGGTCGCATTTTTTTGTCACAATTTTAACTTAGAGATTAAACAGGGCTCTGAAAAACAATGGGGCCCTATTTATTGACTAATCCTTATTAATTTTTTATTCGCTACCAAATCACAACAAGATAATCACTCGTTCACAATCTAGAAAAATTGATACTTTTTGTTACACAATAAGATAAAAAAAACAGTAATAGATAGAAGAAATGACAATAGCAATAACAAAAGGTGAAGTTTTCAATATTTTTCAAAGCCCTAAGATAATAATGTCATTTTTTGTAGTACTTTTGGTGGATTTTTTAAAAACAACTACCTAATTATTAGCTTTTATTAGAAATGAAACATCATCACAAAGTACCTTTTGGAATTATGGGTTTGTTTATGGCCATTGGTATCGTTTATGGCGACATTGGAACTTCTCCATTGTATGTAATGAAAGCCATATTAAATGGACTTCCTGCAGGAAAACAATCCAATGCAGATTACATAATCGGTGCTATTTCCTGTATTATATGGACCTTAACATTACAAACCACAATAAAGTATGTATTGGTGACGATTCGTGCTGATAACCGCGGTGAAGGTGGAATTTTATCGCTTTTTGCTTTAATTAGAAAGAACTACCGCTGGGCCTACATTATTGCTGCCATTGGCGCTGCCACCCTATTGGCAGATGGAATCATCACTCCAGCCATTACAGTGGTATCGGCGGTAGAAGGTCTGAACGCATTGGCTCCCTCCGTATCTATCATGCCAATTTCCATATTAATTATCGTACTATTATTTCTGATACAACCCCTTGGCACTGCTAAATTAGGGAAATCATTTGGAGGGATTATGTTTTTGTGGTTTACGATGATAGGCGTATTGGGGATTTTTGCGTTGGCGCATTATCCAGTTATACTAAAGGCTTTTAACCCCATGTATGCCTTCACAATCCTAAAAACAGTACCCAATGCATTTGTAATTTTAGGGGCAGTTTTTCTTTGTACTACTGGAGCAGAAGCACTTTATTCTGACCTTGGACACTGCGGATTAAGGAACATCAGAATTTCTTGGATATACGTAAAAATTACGCTGATTCTTAATTATTTGGGCCAAGGTGCTTGGATCATCAGTCATCCGCAATTGATTGTAAAAGACGTCAACCCATTTTTTACCATTATGCCAGATTGGTTCTCCTACATCGGAGTGGCGATGGCTACATTGGCAGCGATTATTGCCAGCCAGGCTTTAATCAGCGGATCCTTCACCATCATTAGCGAGGCTATTTCGCTGGACTTATGGCCAAACATTAACATCAAATATCCTACTGAAATAAAAGGTCAAATGTACATCCCGGGCATTAATTATGCCTTATTAGTCATGTGTGTGTGTATGGTATTGGCTTTCCAAAGCTCTTCGAACATGGAGGCTGCTTATGGACTTTCCATCACCATAACCATGATGATGACTACCCTACTTCTTTTTCTATACCTGCACCACCTAAAAAAACCGCTGTGGATGAGCATATCATTGACTGGATTTTTCCTTTCTATTGAGAGCATTTTCTTTTCGGCCAATGCCATGAAATTTGCACATGGTGGTTATGCAACCATTTTAATTGCGGGCGTATTGTTTACCATTATGTTGATCTGGTACAATGGACGAAGGATTAAAAACAGGGCCTCTACCTACGAACCCATCATGCCTGTAATCGATACGTTAAACAGAATCAGCTCAGACGAAACGATACCAAAATTTGCAACCCATTTGGTTTATGTTACAAGGGCTAAATACCTGAATGAGATGGAAAGTAAGGTGATTTACTCACTCATCAGAAAACAACCCAAACGTGCTGATACATATTGGTTTGTATATCTACACAGGAGCGATGATCCTTATCATTTTAAATACAAAGTAAAGACATTTACAGAGCAAAAGATTTTTAGACTGGACATTTACTCTGGATTTAAACAGGGTGTACACATGGATGCTTTCGTACATTTGATTTGCAAAGAGATGGAAGAGGGTGGCCATGTTGATTTATCCAGTCGCTACCCATCGCTCATAGAAACTAAAACGGAAGGTGACTTTAGGTTTGTGGTGGTGGAAAGAATCTTCAGAAATTTAGACCTACCCCCGATTAAGCAGATGGTTTTATCAGCTTATTATATGATCAAGCAATTTACTACCTCTGATACTCAGATTTTAGACTTAGATCCTTCGGTTGTAACTTTGGAATATGTACCAATGAAAAACTCTCCTACGAAGGCGAGTTAATTATAAAAAAAAGACATTCG
>CANFFA010000022.1 GCA_947445425.1 Paludibacteraceae bacterium | reverse complement strand
TGCGGCTGTATTTGGAATCCCTACGCCAAAAGACGATATAGATGGCAGCCAAGTGGCAGATGTATATTATAAAGAGAAGGATGTAGATCGTATCGCACTCTATTGTCAGAAAGATGTATTGGCAACCGCTCAGGTGTTTTTACGGATGAAAGGGATGGAGCTGATTGCAACTGACCATGTTCAGTTCTTGTAATTTAAAGACAAAAGATTAAAGACAAAAGATTAAAGACAACTGAGTTATAGTACTTATGCCTGGCTATGCGAGGTAAAACTTAATCACTGATCACTGAACGTTAATCATTCATCATTAAACGTTCATCACTAAACCTTAAACACTGAAAATGCAGAAGTTCCAGCTGTATATTCTCTTCATACTTCCCTTTCTTTTACTCACTTCCTGTGGGTATAAGAATAAACGGACTTTAACTTCTACCACTCCGGTTGATTTGAAGCAGATGATTGTGTCTGATACTTTGAGAGTTGCAACAATGTATGGCGCTACTTCCTATTTTTTGTACCGTGACGAATGGATGGGTTATGATTATGAAATGGCTCAACAATTAGCGAGTAACTTAAAGTTAAATTTGAAAGTGACTGTAGCCAATAGTGAAAGTGAAATGGTTCAACTCTTGAAAGAGAGGAAGGTTGATCTAGTGGCATATCATTTAACAGAAACGAAGGCATTAAAAAAGAATTTTAGTTTTGTATTCCCACAAAATCAATCGTATCAAGTTTTGGTTCAAAACATGGGTGCCAAGGCTTTGATAGATGTCACTGAACTTGTTGGCAAGTCAGTTGTTGTAGAGGCTAACAGCGTCTTTCATGAACGTTTGGAGACCTTAAATGAAGAAGTGGGTGGAGGGATTGATATTGTAGTCGCCGATGATTCGCTAACTACTGAAGACTTGATAGAGAAGGTAGCTGAGAAGAAGATTCCCTATACGCTTGCATATCGGAATACTGGATTGCTGTATAAAACTTTTTATAAGCGACTTGATTGTAGAATGGACGTTGGATTTAGGCAGTCTAATGGTTGGTTGATTCGGGCGGAAAGTGTCCAATTGCAAAAAAGTATTCAAGAGTGGGAAAAAACTTCAGATACCGAGCAGTTTATTGCGGCCATTAGTAGTAAGTATTGGGAGAAAAGTCCTTATTTTACTCAGAGAAAAGTAAAGATTCCAACGGGTGCCATTTCACCTTATGATCATTTGTTCAAGAAATATGCGAAATTGATTAATTGGGATTGGAAGCTATTGGCTGCCGTTTCTTTTCATGAGTCTCGTTTTGATTCTTCTCAAGTATCATGGGCTGGTGCAGTTGGACTGATGCAGTTAATGCCAAATACAGCCTTTAGTTTTGGTTTGACAAAACAAAATGCATTTAATCCGGAGATGAATATAGAAGCTGGTGTTCAATATATTAAAAGTCTAAACCTTTTGTTTCGTAAAGTAACGGACAAAGAGGAGCGTATTAAGTTCATTTTGGCAGGATATAATTGTGGTCCTTCACATATTATGGACGCAATGGCCTTATCCTCCAAATACGGTAAGAATCCACAAATTTGGTACAATAATGTTGAGTATTATCTACTTAAAAAGAGCGAACCCGAATTTTATAAGGATCCTGTAGTGAAATATGGTATTTTTAGGGGGAAACTAACAGTTCGCTACGTGCAGAATATTCTCGATACTTATGATAAATATTCAGGAAGAAAATAAATCACAATTTATTGCTCATGATTTTAAATTATGAGAATAAGGTAAAATTAAAAATTACAATTAAACATGTCAAACAGCGAAATTATTTTAATTAGTATTTCAGGAGAAGATAAGCCAGGGGTAACCAGTGCTATCATGCTAATTCTAGGTAAATACAATGCTTCTATTTTAGATATTGGACAAGCAGATATTCATCAGACTTTGTCACTAGGAATTTTATTCAGGGTTTCAAATCATTCTGATTCTGGCAGCATTCTAAAGGAGGTTCTTTTCAAGTGTTCTGAAATTAACGTGACCGTTCGATTTACTCCAGTGACTGAAGAACGATATACCAACTGGGTTGGACGACAAGGAAAAAATAGGTACGTGGTCACCGTTTTGGGTAGAGTGATTACTGCGGCTCAATTGGCTTTTGTTACCAAAGCATTGCTAGAACAGGAATTAAATATTGATTCTATAAAAAGGTTAACGGGACGCCCTTCATTAGACGCTAAGAATGAGGATGATGGACGCTTTTGCGTAGAATTATCGGTTCGTGGAGAGTTAAAGGATAAAAGTTTACTTTCAGCACAATTCCTACAGTATTCATCAGAATTGGGGATAGATATCTCCTTCCAAAAGGATGATATGTACCGCCGCAATCGCCGCTTGATTTGCTTTGACATGGATTCTACCCTCATAAAGACTGAGGTTATTGATGAGCTTGCCGATCGTGCAGGTGTGGGCGAGGAGGTAAGGGCAATTACCGAAGCTGCGATGCGGGGAGAACTTGATTTTAGTGATAGTTTTAAGCAGCGTGTTGCGTTGTTAAAAGGATTGGATGAATCTGTAATGGCAGAGGTTGCAAATAGTTTACCCATTATGGAAGGGGCTGATAGGTTAATGTCAATCTTGAAAAAATGCGGATTTAAAATTGCAATTCTTTCTGGTGGATTTAATTACTTTGGAAATTACTTGAAAAAGCGTTTTGATGTTGATTATGTTTATGCCAATGAACTTGAAATTGAAAATGGCAAATTGACAGGTAGACATTTAGGGGATATCGTTGATGGAAAGCGAAAGGCGGAGCTTTTGAGACTTATTGCACAGGTGGAGAAAATTGAATTAGAACAAGTCATTGCAGTAGGGGATGGCGCCAATGATTTGCCCATGTTGAATTTAGCCGGATTGGGCATTGCTTTCCATGCTAAACCAACTGTTAAGGCCAATGCGAGTCAATCTATATCCACTTTTGGATTGGATGGGGTATTGTATTTCTTGGGATTCAGGGATATACATATTGATGAGAAGAAGTTGGTTAAATAAATAATAGGACTAATATTACACGCCTTTAAGACAGATGCTATTTCTGTTTTAAAGGCGTATATTTTTGAACTTTGATTTTGAACTTGCTTACGTAAACTTATTTGATATAGTTTTTGAAAGCGAAGAACTAAGTTTTAAGTCGCAAAGCTACGCTATACAGCACATAAGTTTCATTGCGTCTTAGCACCTTCGCTTCTTTTTCAGAAGTTTCTTTACGGAATGGATCCAATAATATTGCTAGGAAAATACTTGTTTTGCTAGCTGTTTAAATCTGTTTACTCCAATTCCTCTATGCAAAACATAGAGGAGTTTTTTAAATAGGTCCTTTATAGAGTCAATAATTTTATTCGTATCTTTGATCGGAAATTTAATATTCAGGTATTGGGCGTAAAATCTCTATGTTCGTAGGAAAATTAATATGCCATAGAACTCATTTTAGATGATTTTAATAAGTGATTCGAACAATATAATGTCGTAATATCGAGACTACTCCGATAAGTTGTTTTAGTGTTTTTGAACGCCAAGAACTAAGTTTAGAAGACGCAAAGTTCAGATATACAGTATGTAAATTTCTTCTCGTCTTAGCACCTTTGCATCTTTGCGTTCAAATAAATACTTTTTGGAGCAAACAAAAAACACGAAATTATATCTTTCCTATTACTGACATTGTTCAGAGTACGGAAAATAACTAGTCAGTCGAAATAAAAAGATACTTAAATGACTTATCAAGCAAACACCAATCGCTACTCAGAGATGATTTATCGCCGTTGCGGCAAGAGTGGAATTAAACTCTCTGCCCTTTCATTGGGATTATGGCACAATTTCGGTGACGTGGATCTAACAGAGAATTATCGTAGTATACTTCGATTGGCCTTTGATAGCGGGATAACCCATTTTGATTTGGCCAATAATTACGGACCTCCCCCTGGAAGTGCTGAAACGAATTTTGGTCGTGTTTTTAATGAGGATTTTAAAGCGCATCGTGACGAGATGATTATCTCTACCAAGGCAGGTTATACAATGTGGGATGGTCCTTATGGAGATTGGGGTTCAAAAAAGTACCTAGTATCGAGTTTAGATCAAAGTCTAAAAAGGATGAAGTTGGATTATGTCGATATTTTCTATCACCACCGACCAGATCCTGAAACGCCATTGGAAGAAAGTATGGCTGCTTTGGATTTAATTGTTCGTCAAGGTAAGGCTTTGTACGTTGGACTTTCTAATTATAAAGTGGAGCAGGCTGCAAAAGCATTTGAAATTCTCAAGCAAATGGGAACCCCTTGTTTGATTCACCAACCCAAATACTCCATGTTTGAGCGCTGGGTAGAAGGTGGTCTGTTAGATTTAGTAGACCAATACGGTGTTGGCTGCATCCCTTTTTCTCCATTGGCACAAGGTTTATTGACCAATAAATACTTGCATGGTATTCCTTCCGATTCAAGAGCCGCTGTGGGACACTTCCTAAAGTCGGATATGATTACCCCTGAAAGAATCAAGCAAATTTCAGCACTCAATGACATCGCTTTGGAAAGGGGACAGTCCTTAGCACAAATGGCGCTAGCATGGCTTCTTAAGGATAGCCGTGTCAGTTCAGTATTAATAGGAGTAAGTCGTCCAGCACAACTAGCCGATTCATTACAGTGTTTGCAGAATATAGAATTTAGTGCTGAGGAATTGGCAGCAATAGAGACCATTCTAAAGGATTAGGATTGTACAATAAATAATATTTGCAGCACTCACTCAAATTAGTTATCGCATAATTTAGACAAGCTTTAACTGAAATGAGTCTAACTTTGTTTTGAATTTTAATTAAATAATATGTTTGTAGATTTGACAGTTTCTGAAAGTGATAGTTCACATTCACTTCCTTATAAGATGTTAGTGCTTGATTTAGATGATACTTTGTTAAGGGATGATTATAGTATTTCTGCTAGAAATAAAGAAATGCTAATGAAAGCACAAGCGCTGGGTGTTAAAGTGGTACTTGCTTCTGGTCGACCGACACCTGCTATGCTACAATATGCTGAAGAATTAAAGTTAGATGTTTTTGATTCATATCTCATCTCTTTTAATGGGGCGGTAGTAACAGCCATGAAGCAGAATGAAGTGATTTTTGAACGCAGTCTAACGATGGATGAAGTACATAGTATTTATGACTATGGGGTTGAAAATAAGGTACATGTTATCACTTATTCCGATAAAGGTGTCATAAGTGAAACTGAATCTGAGTATATTGATGTAGAACTTGGTTTGACAGGATTACCATTGCATAAGGTGTTCAGTTTTAAAGCAGAAGTACAAACTTCCGCCGTGAAGTGTATTTTATTAGAAAGTCCAGACTACTTGAAAGTGTTAGAGCCCAAATTGAAAGCAGCTAGACCTGATTTAAGTATTGCACGCTCAAAACCATTCTTTTTAGAAGTGATGCCAAAGGGAATCGATAAGGCAGCGAGTATTGCTTTTCTAATTGATAAACTTGGGATTAAGCAGAGTGAAGTAATTGCGGTAGGAAATGCAGGTAACGATTTGACCATGGTTAAATTTGCTGGCCTAGGCATTTGGGTGGATAATGTAGATCCAGATTTGCGACATCATGCCGATGCAATTGTGGCTTCGAATAATGAGGATGGTGTAGCAGAGGTCGTTGAAAAATATATCTTGAATTGAACCTTTTCTATTAAACAAAAATGCGGTGTAAGTTAAGTCTAACACCGCATTTTTGTTTTCTGTTTTGAGGTCTTAAATACCGAAACTGAATACTGCAATTTGATTGTAAAAGCTACTGATCAATCCAACGATTAAAATGCCCAGAGTACAAATTACAAAGCTGATTTTTGCGGGAAAATCACTTTCCAATTTTTCTATAGGTGCATCATTTACATCTATGAACATTGCTTTTATCACTAATAAATAATAGAACAATGAAATAATGGTGTTTAACAAGGCAATAAATACCAAAACATAAAATCCTTGTTGGACAGCTGCCGAGAAGATGAAGAATTTACTGAAAAATCCTGCAAAAGGTGGAATCCCTGCCAATGAGAATAGAGCAATCATCATTACGATACTCAATTTTGGATTCGTTTGGTATAGTCCATTGTAATCAGACATTAATACCTTTTTTGTCCGTTGTTCTATTACAGAAAGTACACCAAAGACAGCAAGATTTGAGAACATGTATACGAGAACGAAATAGACCAAAGAGGCCATTCCTAAAGCAGTACCACTAATAATTGCTAAAAGAATATAGCCTGCTTGAGAAATGGAGGAGAAAGCCAAGAAACGTTTTAAATTTTGTTGGCGAATTGCAAATAGATTGGCTACAGTAATACTCAATACGGCTAAGCCGTACAAGATATGTTGCCATTCGGTGATGATTTTCGGGAATACTTTTACCAATAAGGTAAACAATACAAATACAGCTGCTCCTTTTGAAATAACCGATAGGTAGGAAGTGATATTGGTTTGTGAACCTTCATACACATCTGGCGTCCAAAGGTGGAAAGGGACCAATGATATTTTGAAAAATAGTCCTACTACAAAGAAAACAAAGGCCATCATTTGCAATGAAGTACCGGTGAAAACAGTGGCGATTTCATTGAAGTATAAAGTTCCCGTAGTGCCATAAATCAAGGACATTCCGAAAAGAGAAATGGAAGAGGCAAATACAGCAGATAGAATATATTTTGCTCCAGCCTCTGCTGCTTTGTGATCAGTTTTGTTAAATGCCACCAAAGTGGACATCGGTATAGATGCAGTTTCAAGTCCAATAAAGAACATCAAAAAATTACCTGCTGATATCATAAAATACATTCCCAACAAAGTCGATAACGTAAGGAAATAAAATTCTCCTTTTTTGATACGATTGGCTTCATCATTTAAATATTGATGTGCTTGAAGTAAAATAATCAAGGTTCCAATGTTCAGAATCGTTTTTACATAAGTTTGCATCGGTACATAGTGAAACATACCTCCTGCTACCTCAAATGCATCACGTGGAATACAATTTATAACCGTGTGTAATGTGAACAATACCAAGGCCAGTGGCTGGAAATATCGCATGGACTTTTCGGTTGCAAATATATCGAATACTAATAGGGATATCATCACGATTAAAAGTGAAAATTCCTCGTTCATTTGTAAAAAACTACTGTAAGCCATAATTTTATGTTGAATCGTTGAAATTTATGTTTCTGAAAAATACAGCCTTAATCAACCCAGCTGTTTTTTTTAGCCTATGTTAACTGGTTTGCAACTATTTTGCCAATTGAGTAATCACTGGCATTACGCTCTCGCCAATCATGGCCGAAATCCAAAAAGGTGCTGAACCTACTGCGAAAATTGCAGCAATAAGTGTAACAACAGAAATACGTTCATACCAAGTTGCATCTTCCAAATGTTTGTGGTGTTCATCTTGAATCGCTCCAAATAGAATTTTACCAACCATTCGTAAAATATATACGGCTGTAATTACAATCGTACTACATGCTATTATCGTCAATACTCGGTAGAAAGTGTCTGCCTCTTGGAATGCACCTACGAAGATGGTCATTTCTGAAATAAACCCACTTAAACCAGGTAGACCCAATGAAGCCAAACCTCCAATTACATAACTTACGCCGAGGAATGGAAGCACTTTCATTAAACCACTCATTTCATTGATCAAACGTGTATGGGTACGACCGTAAATCATCCCTATCAATGCAAAGATAAGAGCTGCCATTAATCCATGTGATAACATTTGCAAGATCGCACCGGTCATTGCCGTTTGGTTAAACATTAGAAGAGCAAAGGTGACTAGTCCACAGTGGCTTACAGATGAATATGCATTAATGTACTTTAAGTCCTTTTGTGCTACTGCTGCGAATGCACCATAAATAACGCTAATGACGGATAGGATTATGAAAATCCAAGCGAATTCATGAGCAGCTTGTGGCATTAAATAGAGAGCAATTCGGAAACATCCGTAACCACCTAGTTTCATCAAAACTCCTGCTTGAAACATTGACACAGCAGTTGGTGCAGAGGCATGTCCATCAGGTAACCAAGTATGAAATGGGAACATTGCTCCTTTTATTGCAAATGCCAAAAAAGTAAGTGGAAATAAATAGTATTGTGCTTGCAATGGAATCCCGTGTTTTGCAATCTCCAAGATATTCATGCTGCTAGCACCTGATTGATAATAGATTCCCAATATACACATCAATAATAATGCTGAACAAGCCATTAGCATTAATATTAATTTCATTGCAACAAACTCCTTTTTACCACTTCCCCAAATTCCAATTAACAAGAACATTGGTACAAGTGCTATTTCATAATACAAAAACATGGTGAAGAGATCTAGACAGATGAAGAAGCCAAAAACACCAAGTGATAATAAATTGTACCAGATGAAAAACTCTTTTGTCAGCGGTTCGATTTTCCATGAGGCAAATATACCTGCGAAAATAATAATAGCCGAAAGTAATAACATGACTACCGAAACACCGTCAATTCCAACAGAATAGTGGATGTTGAAAGGAGCATACCAAACAGTATCAGCAGTGAATAGCATTTCTGCCATATTACCTGCTGCACGTTCAGCCAGGTACATATAAGTTACAACTGAAGTGAAAATTAACTGTAATGATGCCCCAAACGTCATGATAAATAATATTTGTTTTCTATTTTTAGAAACAAATAAGCCGATCATCATTAGTGCTGGGATGAGAACGAATAAGGATAAAAAGTTCATCTTTGAATTGTTTAATTAGTGTTTAGTGATAAATGATTAGTGATGCTGTTGTTCAACTAATCATTTGTTTACTAATTTAGGAGTTGGCTGTTTACTTGTCTACTTTTTTACACAAACAACATAATTGCTGCGATAATAAGTGTTCCTACCAGGAATACATAAGCATATTGTTGTACTTGACCAGATTGGAAACGCTTTGTTTTGTGAGAAGTCCATTGTGTTACTACGCCAATATTATTGATGGTTGCGTCAATTACATTTCTATCAAACCAAGCGATGGGAGTGGAGACCAAGTTGAAAATAATTTTCTTGGTAATGAAAATATAGACTTCGTCGATATAAAAGCGATTACTAGCCATTTTGAAAATGCCGGAGAAAGTAGTAGCCAGTTGCTTTGGAGTCTCTTTTTCTTTCATATACATTAAGGCAGCCAAAGTGATCGATAGTACCGCGATAATAATACTTACAGTAGCAACAATAGGATCTAAATGGATGATATACTCAGACCTATCCGCAGTAACTAATTTTCCAAAAGGAAGGAACCCAGCAACAACAGTTACCGCTGCCAAAAAGACAAGTGGAAAAGCCATTGTAAAGGGTGATTCGTGTGGAGTGTGTTCGTGCTTGTGTTCTTTACCCCAGAAGATGTTGAAGTACAAACGGAACATATAGAAAGCCGTTAAGCCTGCAATGAAGCTCATGGTAGCTCCCAAATAAGGGCTAAATTGAAAGGTAGCTGCAAGAATTTCATCTTTACTGAAGAATCCAGAGAAGGGAAATATACCTGCTATTGCCAAACAGGCGATTAAGAAAGTAATGTTGGTAATCGGCATGTATTTACGAAGTCCGCCCATGTGGTTCATTTCGTTGCTGTGTACAGCGTGAATCACTGAACCTGCGCCCAAGAACAACAATGCTTTGAACATAGCATGAGTAAATAGGTGAAACATGGAAGCCATATAACCCAATCCTTCATGACCTTCATGTCCCCCAATTCCAGAAACACCAAGACCTACCATCATAAAGCCAATTTGGGAAATTGTTGAAAAGGCAAGCACTCGTTTGATATCCGTTTGTACACAAGCAATAACTGCAGCAAATAGGGATGTAAATGCACCGATATAGGCAATTACGTGTAATACATCTGGAGCATAAGTATGATAAACTGGAAATAGACGAGCAACCAGGAATACACCAGCTACTACCATCGTAGCAGCGTGAATTAATGCTGAAACAGGCGTAGGTCCTTCCATCGCATCCGGTAACCAGATGTGCAGTGGGAACATGGCTGATTTACCTGCACCACCAATGAAGATTAATCCCATTGTCCAGCTCATGACCGAGATGCCCATGAAAGATACTCCTGCAGTGCTTGCGAAAATAGATGCATCACCTGAATTTAAAATATTAAAATCAAAGGTTTTGGTGTAAAATGATAAGAAAAGTATGCCTATCAAGAAGCCTAGATCGGCAAAACGGGTGACAATAAATGCTTTTTTAGAGGCTGCAACAGCAGATGGTTTTGTATAATAAAAACCAATTAATAGGTATGAAGATACACCCACTAACTCCCAGAATATATACATTTGGAAAATGTTGGTAGCGACTACCAAGCCCAACATTGAAAAAGTAAAGAGTGAAAGGAAAGCGTAATAACGTTGAAAACCCTTTTCACCTTTCATATATTCAAGGCTATAGATGTTTACCATCAGAGATACTGTAGTAATGACAACTAACATCATTATTGAAATAGGATCCAACAAGATGCCCAAATCAATGTGTAAGAACTCGTTGAATCGAATCCATTCAATGTGAAGTGGGACCAACTTTTCATAAACCCCTTCGATTTTATGCAAGTAAAAATACTCAAAAGCGCTAATGTAAGATAGTAAAGTGATGATTCCAAGTACGGATACTCCGATGGCTCCTGCTACTTTTGGTTTCAGTTTAGAATCCATAAGTCCCAGAACGATGAAACTTAACAGAGGAAGTAAGATGATTAATAATGTGTATTGCATTTCAATCAATTAATAATTAATAATTAAAAATTAATATAAGAGTTTACTCTTAATTAATGATGTTTTAGTTTGAACTTTTAGTTATGCGAATAAGACACTTTAGAAGCTGGGTCTTAAGCCCCTTTAGGGGTTGGGATCATGCCCCTATTCTTTCATCTGATTCAACTCGCCCGCTTGTACACTGGACAAGTTGCGGTAAATGTTGATAATGATGGCAATGGCCACTGCCGTTTCACAAGCAGCTATGGCAATGGTGAAGAGTGCAAAGAAAAAACCTTCCATGTGTCCTGGGTATAAATAACGATTGAACACAATGAAATTGATATCAGCTGCATTCAGCATCAATTCTACTGAAATCAGGATCATCAATAAACTTTTGCGAGATAGAAATCCATAAACACCAGCAAAAAACATGATTAAGCTTACGCCCAAGTAAGCCTCAATGGGCACAGGCCCCGATAGAAAGTTAATTAATAAATCACCCATATTAGTTGGTTTTTATGTAATGCTTTTATGAATTCATAATTCATAATTCACAATTATAGAATTCTTTTGTCTTTACTATTTTGTATCAGTAGAAATATAATCTTTTCCCATTAATCACTAAACACTAATCATTAAACACTAAAATTAGCGTTTCCTTGCAATCATAATTGCCCCTACTATACATGCCAATAGCAAAACGCTAATAAATTCAAATGGTAATAAGTATTGATATTTATCTGTTCCCATTAAGGTATGACCAATGTCTTGAACTTTTAATTCTGAAGTTGCAACTAAAGTATAAGCCTTATTCACATTCCAATAGATAATGTGTCCACAAAATGCTAATCCAGCAAATGAAGTAATTCCAGCAATAACTTTTCTATAGTATTTTTCCGTTTTTACATTTTCACCGGGGCGATTTGTTAATAGAATGGCAAAGATGAACAATACCATAATACCTCCCGCATAGACCGCAATTTGAACCGCAAATAAATAATGGTATCCCAATAGTAAATACAATCCTGCGGTTCCTAAAAGTACAAAAAGTAGAAAGGTAGCCGAGCGAATAATGTTTTTTGATGTAACTGCCAAAATTGAGAATACAGTCATGATTGCCGCTAGAATCCAAAATATAATTTGATCTGCCATAATGTTGATGTCTTTTTTACAGTCTTTTGACTATGTACTAATTATAGATTGTCGGTAGATTTATTTTCTGTGTTTTTTGTTGGTGTCGTTTCTGTGGTTTTTGCTGATTTAGCTTCAGCAATAGCGCCCAATAATATGCCGACAGATTTCACCGCTTTTGGCTCTGTGGCAACTTCAGATTTTACTTCTGCCGTTTTCACCTCTTTTTTCTTCTCGCGAAGTTTAGAACCCTCTTTGTTTAAGGTTTGTATTAATTTGCTACGGGTAAATACAGCATTTTCAAATTGCTTGTTAAATGATATAGCATCTGATGGGCAGGTTATTACACAAAGATTGCAAAAAGTGCACATTCCCAAATCCCAAATATATTTATCAAGGATTTTTTTCTTTTTACCATCCTCTGTTTCTATCATTTTGGTAGTAATGGAAATGGTTCCATTGGGACAGTTCGTTTGGCAGATTCCACAAGAAGTACAAGCATGTTCATTTTTGTCGTCGTGTGGCATTACTAATTCGCAACGAAAACGATCAGAAATGACCAATGTTTTTCGGTTTTCAGGATATTGTTGTGTTACCTTTTTGGTCCACAATTCCTTCCAAGTAACACTCATTCCCATTAGTAATGATTTGATACCAATGAATAAGCCTTTGAAGTATTTTAATATTGAATTCATCTTGTTTATTTACGATTTAACTATTTACTTGTTTACTTCTTAAAATAGACTTGGAAACAAATCTGTCAATGTTAATCCAGAAAGGACCAAAATTACCATGACAACAATATTCACCAAATTGATAGGCAATAGGTATTTCCATTCTAGATTCAATAACTGGTCAATGCGCAAGCGAGGGAAGGACCAACGAACCCATAAACTAAAGAAAATAAGTACAGACGTTTTACCGAAGAACCAAACATAAGAAGGGATGAGCCACATGATTTGGTTAAAGCTTTCAAAGCCACGAATTTGAATTGGCATCCAACCGCCCAAAAATACTGCGGTAGCTATGGCAGTTATTATAAACATGTTCAGGTATTCTGCTAAATAGAAGAATCCGAATTGTAATCCAGAGTATTCAGTGTGGTATCCAGCGGTTAATTCAGATTCAGCTTCAGGTAAATCGAAAGGACCACGGTTGGTTTCGGCATGTCCAGAAATGAGGTAGACTAAAAATGCTACCAAAGAGGAAATGTGCCCATTGAAAATATTCCAACAGAATTCTTGTTTCTGTATCATTTCCGAAAATTGCATGGTTCCCGATAGTACAACGATCGTCATCAATGCAAAACCTGCAGATAATTCGTAACTTATAAATTGAGCACCACTGCGCATAGCACCAATTAAAGAGTATTTGTTGTTACTCGACCAACCTGCTAATAATACACCGATTATACCCAGAGAAGAAACAGCAGTTACATATAAAACACCGATGTTGAAATCTATACCTTGTAGTGATTTTCCAAAAGAAACGGCTCCGAAAGTAAGCATGGAAGCTACAATCATGAAGAAAGGTGCTGCAAAGAATAAGAATTTATCCACATTGTTAATGTGAATGATTTCTTTGAGCAAAATTTTTA
>CANFFA010000021.1 GCA_947445425.1 Paludibacteraceae bacterium | reverse complement strand
GTGGTTACACGTCTAGGATATGGATATTGTTTTGAAGAAAATTAAGATCATAATTTGTACATTTTTTGTTTGATGTTCTAGTTTCTTTAAAAATTAAAAGGGCTTGCAGATATTCTGCAAGCCCTTTTAATTTGAAATATCCTATTCTAGAATCTCCAAACCGCCCCTAGGGTTATTGTTCTACCTAAGTTATAAGTTCTGTTGTTTACATCAACCGATTTTGATATACCGTTTTTCACATACTCATAGTTTTGTTGTGTCACAAAGTTCATGGCCAATAGATCTTTCAATCCTAATTTTAGTTCTATTTTCTTTCCTATTTTTTTATTCAAGGTAAAGTCAATTACGTGACGTGGCATTTCATAGATATCTGGTGATGCTACATCTCCTTGATTTAATTGAGCTGCTACCAAGATACGTTTTCCCATCACATTGTACATGATGGATGAAGACCATCCTGATTTGTCATTTTGGTAAAATAGTGCAGTATTCACAACAAATGGTGATTGTCCTTGTAAGGGTCGACTGCGATCACTTTCACTTTTCTCAAAATCAACCCTACTGTAGATATAAGATGCATTTACGCTTAAACTGAAATTGGGGAGACTCAAGAGTGTTTCTAATGATTTTTTCATCTCCAATTCCAAGCCTAAATTGGTGGCTCCCAGTGCATTTTGGAAAGAGAAATCAGAACTACTTCCTGCGCTGACCATCTCAATTGGGTTAACGAAACGTTTGTAAAAGAGCGCAGCTGAAAAAGTTTCATTTGGCGTTGGATAGGTCTCATAGCGCACATCAAAATTCTGAATCAATGCTTCTTTTAATTTTGTATTACCCCTTACGGATAATTTTTCCGTAAAATCATAATACAACATTGGAGATACTTCCCTAAATTCTGGTCGGTTGATGGTACGTGCATAAGCAAAGCGAACCAATCCATTTTGACTAAGTTTGTAACTTGCATTTAATGATGGGAACAGGTGAAAGCTCGGGTTATCGACTAATACAGGTTTTATGGCATCTTCATAACCATCCAGTAGTAAACGGTTGTATTCGGCACGTATACCACCGTAAAGGTTGAAGCGCTTGATGGGTAGATTTAGTGCTAAATAGCCAGCTGATAATATGTTTCTAGCCTGGTAACTATTGGCTTTACTGGTTGCCTCTTCCACTGTTAAAACTTTGTCCCGCCCAAGGTTAGCTGAAGTAAAGAGTTCGTTAAATGGTAATGAGTTGATACTATCATTGCTTAAAAATCCATTGTTTAAATTTCGGTAATTAATACTTCTTTCAGCTAAATTTCTTGTTTTGAATTCTGTATATTCACCTGCCTTAAGGGTTGACTCAATGGTTCCAATTTTAATCTTTTGTTCGTAATTGGTAGCGACAGTATTTACAAATTCATGATTGGTCATAAACAATCTTCCCAATTCATTGATACTGGAAACAGTCGGTAAGGTGAATTCAAACTTGTCAGTTTCTAGTTTTTTGTTCATACTCCAGTTTTGACGATCTGGTTCAATTCTATTGGCATAAGCAAATCCAAGGTTCCAGTCTATTTTAGAGGCTTTCTCTTCATTCAGCAAATGATCTCCACTCAACTGCCCTGAATAGGTGGTGCGACTTGAGTATTGATTGCTAAAATACTTGAAATATCTTTGTCTATTGTTGTTCAATCCTTCTGTCATTGCAGACTTATCTACCCCTGTTTGATTAAATATATTTTTAAATTCAAACTTTGAACCTTTGGTGTTTTGAAAGGCCCAATTGTGCATTAATCCCACTTTGTATTCATTGTTGTAGATATTTGCCTTATATGTATAGGATGGAGTTGGATTTTCAGTAGTGGGATCAATGCGTTCATAAGCATTATTCGTCATATTGGAACGGGTACTGTAATTGTTGCTGTAGTTAAACGAAGTAATGGTACCAATTTTCTCTCCACTTTCCAAGGCCCACTTTTTACCAAAGGCAATGGATGCTTTTTGATTGGGTAAAGCGGTATAGGGTTGAGCCACCCAATTGTTGGATAATTTTAAAGCACTTTGGTTTGACGCAATTTGTTCTAACGTTGTAGTTGAACCTAAGTTTGCAGGAAAATCATTCGGAATACTTCTGGCATCACTTCCCAATCCTATAAAGTCTAGTGGTTTTGAGGGAAGTCTGTAAGTATCTTTGAACGTTGTTTCGTTATTGTATCCAACACCATATTCCACGTTCAAGAAGTTTTCATCAGGAATATTTTTGGTAGAAATCTTTATAAATCCACCAGTAGCTTCTGCAGCAATTTCTGGAGATCCACTTTTGAAAACGAGTAAATTATCAATCATGCTACTTGGAATGGCATCAAAAGAGAATGCTTTCACATCCGTTTCACTACTGGGTGTGGCTGCATTGTTTAGCCATACATTGTTATAGCGTTGGTTCAATCCACGCACCACGATAAAGCGATTGTCTTGTATTGTTACACCTGATACCCTTTTTACAACTTCAGAAGCATCTCTATCCAATGTTTTTCCAATTTGTTGTGAAGAGATTCCACTGACTACCTGTACTGCTGAACGTACACTTTTTAACATGGATAGTTCGGTGTCTGTTCTGCGTTGTGCGACTATCTCAACGCTTTTGAGCATCAAGCTGGCTTCTTCCATCAGAATGTTTAATTCCGTTGATTCATTGGATTTTATCTCTACATTGGCAATCTTTTGTGTCTGATAAGAGACATATGATGCTATTAAAGTATATTTTCCGGGAGCTAAATTCAAACGATAATTACCATCTATATCTACCGAAGTTGCTTTTGTTGTTCCTTCTACTAATACCGTTGCACCAATTAAAGCTTCGTTATTTTTCTTATCAAGTACATGTCCTTTAACGCTTTGCTCAGCGAAAATTAATGACGGTGAAATAATAAATAGGGCAATGATAAAGTGCTTAATTACAAAAGTTTTTTTCATTTTTAATCTTAGTTGTTAATACACTGCAAAAATAGGTCATAACTATTTCAAAGGAAATAAGAACTTGTTACAATACGATTACGGGGTCTGTTTTGATTGTAGAGATATGGGTATGCACATCTTAACAATCAAAACAGACCCCGTCTCTAGAATAAATTACAACATTGCAAAAATACTCTCTTCTTCAAATTCTATTCTGGTCAATTCATACAGAAAATGAGCTTCGGCATTGCGTGTCCAATTCCTGAATTCCATTGATTTATTGTGTTTTGGAACAAAATCCAATAAAAGGTCTAATTCAAATTCATTGGCGGTAACCCCTGCGCCTGAGCGAATAGCATCCATCACATTACAAGTCTGTTCGATGTGTGTTGGAACCATTAAAACTGGTTTTTGTAAATACATGGCTTCACAAACCGACTCAAAACCACCTGTAGTTGCATAGGCTTTACAACCTGCCATATAATCCAAAAATAGACTATCACTCAGTTGGTGCATGGTTAAATCAGATGTTAAGGCTTCCGTTTCATTTACATTTTTCTTGTCCCAAAAGAAATGTAAGGTTTGTCCAGGATTTTCATTACTCCATTCGCTTAACTCTTTCGCATAACCACTGTTGAGCATATAACCATGAATATAATCACCTTCTATTATCTCTTTTTGAAGCACTTCTTCTCTTAATAATGGCGGTACGATAATGGTTTTGCCATACTGTAAATTGCGTTCTTCTCTAAAGGATAAGGCTAAAATCTTGGATGCATTTAGGGAGGTAAGTCCCGAATAGAAGTTCAATAATTTAAACTGCCAAGCCTCATCACCTTCGTATTTAAAGTCAGGGGTCGTAAAATAGTATTGGTGTGCAACACTAATCATGGGTACTTTTGGATTGAATGCAGCATAAGTAAGTCCACACATCAATTCGTAGAAATTGATCACCACATCAGGTTGTTTCTCTTTAATGGTGCGACGAATGGTCAGCATGCTGGTAACATAAACTGGCAGCAGCATTAAATTATAGGCAATGCTGATGAGCAAAGGAGAGTTCTTCCCCTTTGGAGTAGGCAGAAAGTTGGGGCTTTGGAATTGCACCACTTCGCTGTTTATTTTGTCGCTAAAGAATCCCGGTAGTTTGCGTTTTGCACTGCAACCCACCATAACTGCAACGACTTCGTGGCCATTTCTTTCCAGCATGCTTTTCATGCTTAAAGCTTGTGTAAAGTGTCCACGTCCTTCTCCTTGAACTACAAAAAGATATTTCATAATAATTTGATAATGTGCTAATGTGCTAATATGCTAATTTGCCAATTATTCTGCAGCAAATGCATTTTCTGAAGCTTTATAAGCCGGTTTGGTGAAAAGGTTTGAAAAATTATAAGAAAGTGCTATTTTAAAGCTGCTTTGTTTTGGTTGAGAAATTTTGATTTGTTCAATAGGTTTAACCATAGTTTTGTTGTTGCGGTGCATATACACTTCCCAGGTACCATCTTCATGTTCCAATAAAGCTGACATCGTTTCCACCCAATCGCCTGAATTTAGGTAATGAATGCCGTCCATGTGTGTGTTAGCAGGTTGGTGAATGTGGCCGCAAATTACGCCATCAGCATGACGGGCTTTGGCCAATGCTACTAATTCGCCTTCATAATCAGAAATATACGATACAGCAGATTTTACTTTTTGTTTGATACTTTGTGATAATGAGAAGTATTCCATACCCCTTTTGGCACGATAGATGTTGTAAAGTCTATTTACCCACAATAAGAAGGTATAACCAACGTCCCCTAATTTAGCCAACCAGACCATTTGAGAAGTAATGCTGTCAAATATATCTCCATGTATAACATAGTACTTTTTACCATGCGATTCATGTACATAATCATTTACGATTTCTAAGTTGCCAAAAGATAGCGGTGCTAAATGATCTATAAAGTCATCGTGGTTACCGCGAACATAAATTATTTTAGTTCCGTGGTTCTCCATCATTTTCATGATGACCTTGAAGAATTCAGTATGTTGTTTTTTCCATTTCCCTTTTCCACCTTTTTGTAAATGCCATCCGTCAATGATGTCGCCATTCATGATCAGTGTATTGCAATTTACTGTACGTAAAAAGTCTGTTAACTCAGTTGTTTTAGAATGTTCTGTGCCCAAGTGCACATCTGATATTACAATGGTAGGGTAAAATTTTTGTGTGTTCATTTTGTCTTTTTTTATTTGATGCAAAATAACTACCTTCGTATTTCGAGATGAATACAGTGATGTTAAGATTGTATTAAATACATCTTTTTAGTTTTGATTATTTTTCTGATGACTTTTAATATATTGATTTATAGAATACAATGTGGACTTTGTTTTTGTTTTATTTGCATTTAACTGTCATACGAATGCTTTTCTTTTGTTATGTTTTTGTAATATGAAAGTATTAATTTTGCCTACACATACTGTGAAATCACATTGATGATTTAATTTGAGTTTTACCAATACTTGGAACAATAATGAATAAATTGATTAAGAAAAAAGACCTGGAAGTTGATAGAGATATTAGTTGGATGTATTTCAATCGTCGGATTTTGGACGAAGCCGCTAATCCCAACATTCCTTTGCTCGAAAGACTTACTTTTCTAGGTATTTATTCAAATAATCTAGATGAGTTTTTTCAGGTTAGAGTGGCCACTTTGCGCAGGATTGTTGAATTGGAACATAATGTGCGATTACACAAAGGACATTCCAAGCACATTTTAAAACAGATCCTCAAACTGAACGAGAAATACTCTCGTGATTTTGAGACGACTTTTATTCAACTAAAAGAAGAGTTGGTGAAAGAGCAGATTTATTTTGTGAACGAGTCGGAATTAAATGCGGAGCAAATTGAACGTGTTCTTCTTTTCTATAAAGAGTCATTGATGAATTCTCTTTTCCCTATTTTGGTTTCAAGGATGACGGAAGAGCCTGAATTAAACGATAAAAGTATTTATCTAGCGGTTAAAATTACCAATTCAGAACATAAAAAGGACAGAACCAAGAAAAAGGAATATGCATTGATTGAAATTCCAAGTGCTGAGTTTTCTCGTTTCCTTTTACTACCTCAAACTGGAGAAGGTACCTGTGTTATGTTTTTGGATGATGTGATTCGATACTGTTTACCGAGCATTTTTTCTTCACTCAACTATGACCATTACGAAGCATATAGTATAAAGTTTACCCGCGATGCGGAAATGGATTTTGATAATTCCACCTACCAAGGAGTTCTTGAGAAAGTTTCCAAGGGTGTGAAAAGTAGAAAAAGTGGTGTTCCCATTCGATTGGTAACCGACAGAAATATGCCCAAAGATTTATTGAAATATATAGAAAAGCTGCTGAAAATTGAAAAGGAAGATGCCCACATCAGTGGTGCAAGATATCACAATTCGAAAGATTTTATGTCCTTTCCGAAGATTAAGCGTCCAGGTTTAAAGTTTGATCCTCAGCCACCTATACCCAAGCCAACATTTGATGACGCGGTGAGTTTGTTGACTTTGATTCGTCAAAAGGATCAATTTCTTCATTATCCCTACCATAGTTTTGATTATTTTATTCGTATCTTGCGCGAGGCTGCGATTAGTCCTGATGTAAAAGAGATAAAAATTAGCATCTATCGTTTGGCTAAAAACTCCAAAGTCATCAAGGCCTTGATTTGTGCTGCCTTGAATGGGAAGAAAGTTACTGCGGTGGTGGAACTCTTGGCACGCTTTGATGAATCGTCTAATATTAGTTGGACGAAGAAGATGGAAGAAGCGGGCATCAAGGTTATTCTAGGGGTTGATGGATTGAAAGTCCATTCTAAGTTGGTACATATTTCTTCTCGCAGTGGTAATATTGCCTGTGTGGGAACTGGTAATTTTCATGAGGGAACTGCCACAGTATATACAGATTTTACCTTGATGACTGCAAAAAAGAGTGTGGTGGATGAGGTGGAGACCGTGTTCAATTTCTTTGAGCATCCCTATTTGAACCCAATTTTCAAAGAGTTAATTGTTTCCCCAATTTTTATGCGCAAGCGCTTGCAAGCCATGATTAAAACAGAGATGGACAATGCCAAAAAGGGACTACCGGCCTATATACATTGTAAAATCAATCATGTCGTAGATCATAAGATTATCGAAAAACTGTATCAAGCTTCTAATGCAGGGGTAAACATTCAGTTAATGGTACGGGGAAATTGTGCATTGGTAACTGGGGAGCCAAAATTAAGTGAAAACATACAAGCAGTGGGCATCATCGATCGTTATCTGGAGCATTCACGCATTATGATTTTTGCCAATGGAGGGGATGAAAAATATTACATTGGTTCTGCCGACTGGATGGAACGGAATTTTGACAGGAGGATAGAAGTTTATGCTCCTATACATGATCCAGAGATTCAACAACAGCTGAAAAGAATTATTGAATATGGGCTCAAGGACAACATGAAAGCCCGTGTAGTCGATGGTTCAGGAAAAAATGAATTAAATCAAGAGGATGAATTGATTGCCCCATTTCATTCTCAAAAGGAACTATATCATTTCTATAAAAATAGTTATGAATCATACTCTCCACAGATAGTTACAAAATTAAAAATATAAATCTCTTTAAATAAATATTTATGAACAGTATACGATTTGCAGCGATAGACATTGGCTCCAATGCCGTTCGTCTTTTAATCATGAGTGTGGTTCCCGAAGATCCGAATGAGTTGTTTACAAAGGTGCAAATGATCCGTGTCCCTTTGCGTTTGGGTCAGGAATCTTTTATTACGGGTAGAATAGACGAAAAAAAGTCGAAGCAGTTAATTCGTTTGATGAAGTCTTTTAAGCATTTGATGAAAGTGTATGAAGTCACCGATTATCGCGCTTGTGCAACTTCTGCTATGCGTGATGCTAAAAACGGAAAAGAGTTGGTGAAGGAAATCAAGAAAGAAACCGATTTAAAAATAGAGATTATTGATGGGCAAGAAGAAGCCAGTATCATCAACGAGAATCATTTTGCGGACAACTTGAACAAAGATGCTAACTACGCTTTTGTAGATGTGGGTGGCGGTAGTACTGAAATAAGCCTATTTGTTAATGGTGAAATTATACAGTCTAAGTCCTATAATATCGGAACGGTTCGTTTACTCAATGATAAGGTAGAACCAGAAGAATACGATCATCTGTTTAGCGATTTGGCTGAACTGAAAGAGCAGTACAAGATATTTGACATCATTGGTTCTGGTGGAAACATCATCAAACTCTATGCCTTAGGTCAAGTACATAAAAATAACAAGCTTTCACTCACTAAATTGGAAAGTGTTTATGAATTGTTGAAACTGCATACGGTAGATGAGTTGATTACGCAATACAATTTGAAACCCGATCGTGCTGATGTTATTACCCATGCAGCAGGATTATACATAGAAGTAGCTAAGCGCATTGGTGCCCGAAGCTTTATTGTTCCAAGAACAGGTCTTGCCGATGGTCTTATTCACATGCTATACGAAAAGTGGAAATTAAAGAATAATTTCACTGAGAATTTTATTGCTTAAAATTCATTCACCATTAAAGAAAAAGGCTGGCAGTATAACTGTCAGCCTTTTTCATTGGTCAATAATTAGTTCGAATACTTTAAATGAAATGTTTATCTTTGTCAATGACCTATAACCCACAAATACACCATAGACGATCCATTCGATTGAAAGGATATGATTATTCACAACAAGGATTGTATTTTATTACAATCTGTTGTCAAAATAGAGCATCAATGTTTGGTAAAATAATACAGTCAAATTTTGATATATCTCCCGTCGGGGCGTACCCTTGTGGTCGCCCCTATTCCAAATAATAAGAATCTTGATTTTTTAGAGAATTATTCTCAGCTTGCGAGTCACTCTAATAAAAACTACAAAAAACCATTGATGTAAAAATATGGACTCAGAAAAACCATTAGTAGATAAACTATTTCAATTAGAAAAGTTTCCTGGCAAAGGAGGATGGACGTATGCACAAATCCCCGAAATACAGAACTCTAAAAGCAATTCATTTGGATGGTTGAAAGTGAAAGGAAGTATCGATAACTATGAACTCATCGATTACAAATTGATGCCGATGGGAAATGGAAGTCTTTTTTTACCCGTAAAGTCCGAGATTAGAAAACAGATAGGAAAACAAGCAGGTGATTGGGTACATCTCGTCATCTATGCAGACATTGCTCCAGCCGTAATTCCATCCGATTTTTTAGACTGTTTAAAAGATGACCCGAATGCCTATGAAAATTTTATGAAGCAAACGGACGCAAAACAAAAAGAATACACAGATTGGATTTTTTCTGCAAAAACAGATGATGCCAAAGTCGAAAGAATTGCCAAAATACTAAATCAATTAAGTTTCTGAAAGACTGAAAGATTATTTATATTACATAAAACAACAATCATACAAAAAAATAAAATTTTATGAACGATACATGGACAGCAAGATGGGACGAACGCTATCGTAGCGAAGCCTTTGCTTATGGTGAAGCACCAAATGAATACTTAAAAGCACAATTGACAAAGCTAATTGTTGGAAACATCCTTTTTCCTGCCGATGGAGAAGGTAGAAATTCCGTTTACGCCGCAACGCTTGCTTGGAAAGTTTCAGCTTTTGACATCAGCCGCGAAGGTCAAAGAAAAGCATTGCGATTAGCAGAAGCAAAAAAAGTAAATATTGACTATCAAGTGGGTGAATTGCAAAATTTGGATTTTAAGTCCGAACAATTTGATGCCCTAGCATTAATATATGCGCATTTTCCAGCTGCCATCAAATCAAAACTTCACAAGGACTTGGACAAGTTGTTGCGAAAGGGAGGAATCATTATTTTCGAAGCCTTTAGTAAAAAGCACTTAGAGTATGTCACTAAAAATGAAAAAGTGGGTGGCCCCAGAGACCTTGATAGTTTATTTTCGATTGAAGAAATACAATCCGATTTTAGTAATTATGAAGTCTTGGAATTGGTGGAAAAAGAGATAGAATTAAGCGAAGGATTGTTTCACAATGGTACTGGTTCTGTGATTCGATTTGTGGGACGGAAGCTTTAAATTATAGTTTGGAAAATGGAAAAGGAATTATCAAATGACCAACTGAAGGCACTTCTCAATACATTAAGCGTCCGTTTTGAGAAAAATAAAAAACGCCATGTTTCCCTGGAATGGGCTGCTGTTGAAGCAAAACTTCTTCAGAATAGAGTTAAATTGTGGTCGCTCAATGAAATGGAACTAACTGGAGGAGAACCTGATGTCCTTTACTACGATGCCGCTACCAATGAATATGTATTCTTTGATTGCTCTGCCGAGAGTCCAAAAGGACGCAGGAGTTTGTGTTATGATCGTGCTGCTTTAGAGTCAAGAAAGGAGTTTAAACCAATTTCTACTGTTTTAGATGTGGCTGCTGAAATGGGTATAGAAGTACTTTCAGAAACTGAATATCGCTTTATGCAACAATATGGGGTTTTTGATAGCAAATCCTCTAGTTGGGTGCAAACTCCTGATTCGATTCGGCAATTGGGTGGTGCTGTTTTTTGTGATCGGCGCTACGATCATGTTTTCCTTTATCACAATGGTGCTGAATCTTACTATGCAGCACGGGGTTTTCGTGGAAAGCTGAACGTATAACTTAAATTTGCCAATAAATAACAATACATAGATTCCATGGAAGACTTTTTCCTTCATCAAAGATATACCAGCCAAGGAGAGCCAGAACTAGGGGTTGGCGTTGTGACTGAAACCACCAAAGGAAAAGTTCGACTCAATTTTCCAGCTTGTAATGAAATGAGACTCTATGCAATGGAAAGTGCACCCTTACGTCGAGTTGTTTTTAAAGCAGGAGATGAGATAGTAGATACAAATAACCAAAAAATGCTCATCAAGCGGGTTTCGCAAGCGGGTGAACTTTATATGTATTATGGAGTCGACAGACAAATATCTGAAAAAGAATTAGGCAATGTCACAGAAGCCCATGGAGTCGACGATAGGCTTTTGATGGGAGATGTTGAGACACCACAAAGCTTTTCTCTTCGTAGAGAGACCTTAGAACATGATTATAAGCGGAGATTGTCAGAAGTTAAAGGTATGGTGGGAGGAAGGATAGACCTGATTCCTCACCAACTCTATATTGCACACGAAGTGAGTTCACGTTATGCTCCCCGTGTATTACTTTCCGATCAGGTGGGTCTTGGAAAGACCATAGAGGCATGTTTAATCCTACATCGTTTGTTGTTGAGTGGGCGAATTTCAAGGGTGCTCATTCTTGTTCCAGAGTCCTTGGTACACCAATGGTTTGTAGAAGTATTGCGTCGATTTAACTTATGGTTTAATATTTTTGATGAAGATAGATGTGCTTCCTTAGATGGAAATGCACCCGATGGAAACCCTTTTCTGGACAATCAACTTATTTTGTGCAGTACTGAATTTTTGGCAGCATCTCCCAAGCGTGCGGAGCAAGCATTAAGCTCAAGTTGGGATATGCTAGTTGTGGATGAGGCGCATCATTTGGAATGGTCGGTTGATAAAGTGAGTTCCGCTTATGCAGTGGTGGAGGCTTTGAGCAAGGTGGCCAAAGGATTACTACTCCTCACTGCAACACCAGAACAATTGGGAGTGGAAAGTCATTTTGCACGACTTCGTTTATTGGATCCCGTACGTTATGCCAATTATGAGGATTTTATCAATGAATCTTCTGATGTAGAAAACTTTACCCAAAAGATAGCCAGGATTGTAGAGCAACTCTATTTGGGAAAAAAATTGAAAGCCAAGGAGACTGAACTATTAATCTCACTTTTTTCAAAGGAACGAATTGCATCCCTTCAGTTGGGAGGAGATCTAGCGAAAGAAGAATTGATTGAAGATTTGCTGGATCAATATGGCCCTGGTCGTGTTTTATTCCGTAATACCCGTGCGGCCATGAGTGGATTCCCAAAACGTAAGGCATTTCTAATTCCCATAAAACAAACAGAAGATGCGCAGCTTTGGGAGGATAGATTGACCAGTGAGTTTGAACAAGATTTCTATCCGATGGATGCTTCTATTCCTTTAAGGTATTGGTTTGAAGAAGATCCTCGCGTTGAATGGCTGTTTGATACAATACGGAAATTGTTTAAGGCAAAATTACTGCTCATTTGCAAGAGTAAGGCAAAAGTATTGGCACTAGAAGCAGTACTTTCGAGATTTGGAAATGTAAAAGTTGCTATATTTCATGAGGATTTAACCATAGTACAAAGAGATAAAAATGCAGCTTGGTTTGCTGAAAAAGATGGAGCTCAAATTCTCCTCTGTTCTGAAATTGGGAGTGAAGGACGTAACTTTCAATTTGCACATCACTTGATCTTATTCGACCTACCCCTTCATCCTGAGTTGTTAGAACAGAGAATAGGTCGTTTGGATAGGATAGGTCAAACAGAAGAAATAAATATTTACCTCCCCTATTTGGTCAATACTCCCCAATATCTGCTGATGAGGTGGTTTCATGAGGGGCTGAATGCTTTTGAAGAAAACTTAGAGGGCGGAAATGAGATTTCTAAACGCTTTAGCGATAGACTGCTCTCTATCTGTAAGTCCAATGCTACATCAGAACGTTTGACCGAGCTGCAAGCATTGATTCACGAAACATCACTTTATCGAAAAGAACTTCGGATAAAACTTGCTGAAGGACGCGATAGCTTACTTGAAATGAATTCTTTTCGCCCCTTAAAAGCACAAGCACTGGTGTCACAAATTCAAGTTGAAGACAATGATAGACAGTTAGAACATTATTTTACGAAAGTCCTCAACCATTTTGATGTAGAAATGGAGGACTTGGCACACAGAAGCTATTTTTTACAACCAGCTTCTGAACTTACAGAAGTATTTCCATCTATTCCGCCCCAAGGGATCTGTGTTACATTTGATAGAAAACGAGCCTTGAGTCGTGAGGACATGAGCTTCTTAAGTTGGGATCACCCCATGACAACAGGTGCAATAGATATGGTATTAAGTTCAGGAACAGGAAGTGCTAGTTTTGGCGTACTGAGAGGAGCCGGCAGTCCAGGTCTTTTGATGGAGTTTCTTTTTGTTTTGGAAACAAAAAGTGATCAGACGATTTATGTTGATCGATTTCTTCCCAATACACCCTTAAGAATAGTAGTAGATCATTCAGGAAAAGAGCAAACGGAGGAGTATTCGGTAGAATTACTCAATAAAAACTTGATTCCAGGTTCAATAGAACCATTACTAGACAACGATACTTTGGTGGAAACGATGCTACCCAATATGATCAACGCAGCAAAGAAGATAGCCGAAAAACGATCTGCAAAAGAAATTGAGAAGGGACTGCAACGCATGAACCTTACCCTGAATCATGAAATCGAAAGACTAAAAACACTACAGAAAAAAAATAAAAACATCAGAGCTGAAGAGATTCAGACTGCCCTTTCGGAGCAATTAACCTTGACCACACTTATTCAAAATGCAAGACTGAGAATGGATGCTATTCAACTGATTCTAAAAAAATAATTCGCAGTAAATTGTTGCATACTAGTCGCTGTTTT
>CANFFA010000020.1 GCA_947445425.1 Paludibacteraceae bacterium | reverse complement strand
CTTCTTTTTTCTTTTTGCCTGAATTAATGAGGCGTATTGCATTTTCGCGAATTACGAGTCTTGCAGCTTCTGATATAGTTCTAAAATCTTGCTTTTCCATACCACAAAGATACGAAAAAATTCCGATATAATACCGTCAGGTTAATACTATAGCTTTATGTGGGATAATTTTTTTACTCATATCGATATTTTATCTGAAAACGTAAATATTCTAAATGGTAATGCTTTAGATTTGGATGAAGAATGTAAAAACTACGAGGAAAAAATACAATCACTTGGAGGGATAAAGCTGTTTTTGGGTGGTATTGGAGCTGATGGTCATATTGCATTTAATGAACCCGGATCTTCATTACAATCTCGGACTCGTATCAAAACCTTAACTAACGATACGCTAATTGCCAATTCTCGTTTTTTTGACAACGACGTGAATCAAGTTCCTAAACGAGCATTGACAGTTGGTGTTGGTACAATTATGGACTCGGCTGAAGTGTTGATTATGGTCAATGGTCATTCTAAAGCAAGGGCTTTGTATCAAGCTGTTGAAGGATCAGTAAATCACTTATGGACCATCAGTGCCTTACAATTACATCGCAAAGGAATCATTGTTTGTGATGAGCCGGCAACTGATGAGCTAAAAGTAGGCACCTATCGGTATTTCAAAGAGATTGAAAGCATGAAGAAATTGTAGGACACTTGTCAAATTTAGTGGAAGGAAGAAATTGTTGATGGCCAACTGAAATATACGTTGCTTATTAATTTACTTTTGATTAACAAAGTCCTTCCTGAAAAGACCTGTAATAGAAAACATTTTTTTTAATAAATTTACGAATGAGTATAGAACCTTTTAATATAATAAAAATGAAGAGTGAATTAAAATATAGTATTGGAATTGATTTGGGTGGTACATTTATAAAGTTTGGATTAGTCTGTTCAAATGGAGAATTACTATATGAAGGCACTTTGCCTACAGAGGCGAATATTAGTAGTGATAAAGTTATAGATAACTTGATTATTGCAGTGCGAGATGTTTTAATGTATGCAAAATTGCATCAAATTGTACCAATTGGTGTTGGTATAGGAACCCCGGGTATAGTTGATCGTACACATCGAATAATACTTGGTGGTGCGGAAAATATTGCTGGATGGTCTAATATCCATTTGTCCGAAATTATGGAAAAGGCTTGTGGGTTACCAGTATGGGTTAATAATGATGCCAATATGATGGGTCTTGGAGAGCAAGCGTTTGGTGTAGCGAAAAATTTTTCGGATGTTTTGTTTTTGACTATTGGCACTGGAATCGGTGGAGCTATCATTATTGATAATAAGCTTTTTGGTGGCTACAACAATCGAGGAGCTGAATTAGGACATACTCCATTAATTGCAGATGGCATTCCTTGTGCTTGTGGAAGTGTCGGGTGCCTAGAAGCGTATGCCTCTACAACAGCATTAATTAGGCAATTTAAAAGTCTTTCAGAAGAAGCTGAAGTGATTTATAAAGAGGAAGTTACAGGAAAATTAATCATTCAACTCTATCTTGAGAACAATAATATTGCCGTGGAAGTATTGGATGCCCATTGTAAGTACTTAGGACGTGGAATTGCTGGTTTTGTAAATGTATTTAGTCCACAAAGAGTGGTGTTAGGTGGCGGTATTTCAGAATGTGGAAATTTTTATATCGAAAAGATTAATGAAGCCATGCAAAAACATGTTGTATCAGCCTGTGCTGTAAATACCGAGATTTGTGCTGCGCAACTGGGAAATAAAGCTGGAACACTTGGTTCTGCGCAATGGGCTTTTAATTGTTCAACTAAATAGTCGGCTATAAAACTGGTTTTTTTTAGTAGTGAAATAAGTTAAATTCTAGCGATTATTTATCCTCTATGAGAAATTTTTAAATTATATGCACGGAATTTAAAAGTTTTGAATAAAAAAAGTGTGCCCCGTGACATTATTGAATTTATATTACATTTGTATTATCAATAAGTTGTGATTTTTTAATTAAGCCCTAAGTAATGCTAATGGCGCAGAATATGACCGAAATTTCAAGATAAATCTTTGCATTATAGTCTATCAAGACCTAAAGCGACATCTTGATAAATGTTAAATTTTATTTATAGGGTAGCAGTAAACTATCCATTTAGCTGTAAACAATATATAATTAAAATAAACCAATCAAATTATTATTTATGAAAACAAAATTCTTACCTCTTTGTGTTGTTGCCTGCATGATGGCAACAACTGTTTTTGCAACAGATTACACGTGGACCGGTACAACCGACAACAATTATGCGACAGCTAATAACTGGAATCCTGTGCGAACCACTCCGGCTATCGACGACAACCTGATTATTGATGGTGCATCAGCAGGAGCTGACTTAACCATTATTGGCCTTCCGGCCACTCAAACCATTAATTCGCTGACTGTAAGAAATAATTGTTCTGTAAAGCTTTGGTATACTACTACAGATAATAATACTACTGCCAGAGTACTTACGGTAAATGCAACTTCAAATGCTTTAAATATTGATGCAAATTCGACGCTTGATCTTGGTAATAACACCATTCAGATTGGTTATACATCTGCTGGTTTTTACCAGAAAACAGCGAATGCTAGTAATGTAGGATTGTCTGTAGCTAATATGCCTGACGGAACGATTACTAATTTTTCTAAAATTGGAGTGGACCAAATAGCTGTTTGTACAGGGGTATTCGCTAAGGGTGTAACTGTGACAGCTGTAAATAGTGGAACGAATGAAGTCACCTTTAGCGATAAATTTTTAGTGGATTATAAGTCAGCTAACATAACTTTTTTTACAACTAATGTTTGCACTGGTACAGGAACACTGAGATCAAGGGCTCAGACCAGTACAAATCCTGCCTATTATCCCTTTACAGTAGAATTATATGGTACAGGTTCACAGATAGTTAACCAGGGATACTATAAAAATCTAAAGCTTTCAGGAAATAGAGCGAATGCAACTATAACTATGAATGGTAATACAATTGGCTATTTCTTTGAAAATCTTGATATTTCCGCGTTGACAAATTATACAGTAACAGCTAATAATGCAAGTTTTAACTTTATCGGTTCTATTGCACAAACTATCCCAGTTCCATACACTAGTGGAATCGGCACTATTATATTAGATAACTCTGCAGGAGCTACGTTGAGTAGTGATACAAAAATACAAAATTTGAAGTTATTTAATAACAACAAACTAACCCTTGGTGGGTACAATTTAACCATCACCACTGCGATATCTAATTCATCGCCTACTGCCTACATCGTAACCAACGGTTCCGGCGCTGTAAGTCGGGCGTTTACAACCAGTGCATTTACTTTTCCTATCGGAGCATCTGCTACGAGCTATCATCCAGTAACAATAAATGGTTTTGCTGTAGGTACAACTCCTGTAATTTCTGCTAGAGTAGGCACCACGCTCTCGGGCATTGTAGATAGCAATAAACCATACAACACTGTAGAGTGGACAATTACTCCTTCGATTGCTGTAAATGCAACTATTAAGTTGTCTCCATCATTAGCCACAAATACAAGAGCATTCATTGGTTTTTATAACGGTACAAGCTACAATGATGTTACAGCAACATTAACAGGAACAGCTAATCCTTATAGTTATTCTGCTTCATTTGATTTACTTGCCTCACAAAATAAGTTTGTTACTGGAGGGGATGCAATAATAGTTGGCCCAATAATTAATTCTACTTCATCGACTGTGTTGAATGACATAGTTGTTTATTCAAAAGAAGGTCAGCTGATTGTATCCAATGCAAAAAATAAGATGGTTAAAATCTATTCTTTGTTAGGTAATGTACTTGCATCGAAGTTTGTTGTATCTGAAGTTGAATTTTTTCAATTAAAAAGTGGTATATATATCGTTGAAGCCGGCCAACAAAGAGTGAAGGTGCTTGTTAAATAAGCTTTTTTTAGTTGCGTTTAAGAATTTACTTGCAGGAATGTAAGTAAATTCTTAAAAACAACTAAAAAATTTCATTATTGAATCCATTCCGAAAAGTTATTTAATATTTCGAACACAAAGACATCAATAAGTAACTAATCAGGTATAGTCGACACTGCATTTTAGAACGCAAATTCCGCAAATTTCCGCAAATTAATATAGTTTAGTTAGCTCAATTGTTTTATTTACTTTGTTTTTAGTACATTCTAAAAAACTAAAGTATGCAGCTACCAAACGTAAATTATTTTTTTATTTGCGTTAATTTGCGGAATTTGCGTTCAAAAAATATCGATTATTTGTGTATGGGTAACTTACTATGACTATTTATATTTTTTATCTAAGCTCTTAAATAGCACTATTTTTACATCCTCTAATAATTACATAAAATACATCCACTCAGATTATGTTTAAACGTGAAAATTATAATGTTAGCAATTACTACATATACTGCTTATTTTTTTTGTTATTCTCAAAGGGCATCGCTTCCAACAATATCAATGCTTCTATTCCTTTGCTCAAATTAAAAGGAGCGGGTGCAGATACCCTTACAACAGCATATCAAATAGCTATGGGTGATATATTTACCAGCATTCGCCCATATAAAGATGGACTCTTGAAATCCGAAATGCCTGTATTGGCCGCTGGCGTGAATTATCCCAGTCCCTGGACCCGAGATGCCGGCGTTACTGTACATTTAGCGGGTGCACAGCTATTTCCAGAGGTCGCTAAAAACACGCTTACATCGATGCTAACCATCGACAATCAAACAAAAAAAATACGTATCGGCCAACAATACTGGGATTCTCCGATTTGGGCAATCGGAGCTTGGCAGCAATATCTTTTGTCGGACGACAAAGAATTCTTGAAACTTTCCCTCGAATCGACTATCAACCAACTTCAAAAACTCGAAGCCGATGAGTTTGAAGCCGAGAAAGGTTTGTTCAGAGGTGGTTCCTTTTTTCAGGACGGAGTAGCAGCCTATCCCGATGTATATGCAAAGCAGGGCGATAAGGGAGAACCTCGCTTGAACAGTGGCATCGAACAATGGGTAGATGTAAACCCCGGTAAGCGTGCTAAAAAAGGTTTTGGCCTCCCCATGATGGCTTTGTCAACGAATTGTATTTACTACAAAGCTTACACTCTGGTCGATTCGATGGCTATTGTGTTGAAAAAGGATATCTCTTGGTTCAAGGCTTCGCAAAAAGCAGCTGATTTGAAGAGAAATATCAATAAGCATTTCTGGAATTCCACCACGCATAAATACCTCTATTTAGTCGATCCTCTAGGCAATTGCGATTATCAGGAGGGAGCCGGTATAGCCATGGCAATACTTTTTGGAGTTGCTGATCAAGAGCAGTCAGAATATTTATTTTCGAATACACATATTGAGCCGGCAGGATTGCCCTGTATTTATCCTACTTTTCCCCGTTATTCCAATGTGGAGAAAACAAGCTACGGCCGACACTCGGGTACGATATGGCCGCAGGTAAACGGCTATTGGGTGCTGGCTGCTGCCAAATACAACAAAGAAAAAATCGTGGATTTCGAACTTCGTAACCTGGCACACATAGCAGTTCGCGACTGCCAGTTCTACGAAATACTGCATCCCGTAACGGGCTTGCCTTATGGTGGTATGCAGGAGACGCTCAGCGAAGGCATTAAATGTTGGGATGCTTGCAAGCGCCAAACCTGGTGTGCAACAGCTTATGTGAGCATGATGCTGAATGCTGTGGCAGGGATGAACTTCAATACACATGGCATTAGCTTTAATCCAATGATGATTCATAAAATGAACGAATTAAACCTTACAAATATTGTTTATCGTGATGCGGTACTGAATCTGAAAATATTGGGAAGTGGAAGTCGAATTAAAAGCTTTAAAGTGAATGGCTTATTGACAAAGCCTTTTATTGCAACTAATGTCAAAGGAAATATGGATATAGAAATAAATATGTATTAAACAAACAAAAAAATGGTTTAAATCAGTAATTATTAATTATTTTTGTATACGCATGGAGTCAGATTGTAGTGGTTTGTTTTTTTTGTAATACTTTCAAATAAGTAATCGGACAGATATAATGTCGTATTTTAGAAGGAAATAGAACGCCGATTTACACGGTCTGGACGGATTAAAAACGGATTAAAAAAAATGAAAACATTTTTGATTAGAGAGCATAATCAATTGACGTAGTCCGCTCGGCTTGCCACTTGGCGCAGCCAAGAATTTTAAATCAGTTTTTTAAATCCGCATTTTCTGTGTAAATCCGCGTTCCATTTTAAATTTGAATATTAAAATAATTCGACATTATTTATTTCCAATTACTTACTTGTAGATTTAAACCAGTTTTTTATGAAAACAAAATTATTTCTTTTTATTATTTCCTGCTTAACTGGTTCCTCTCTCTTTGCAGTAGATTACAACTGGACGGGTGCTACAAGTACCGATTATGCGACAGCTACGAACTGGAGCCCTACGAGAACGACTCCGGCTACTGGCGACAACCTCATTATTGATGGTGCATCAGTAGGGGCTAATGTAGTGATTTATGGCTTTACAGTTAATCAAACGATTAATTCGTTGACCGTAAAAAACAGCTGCTCAGTAAAGCTTTGGTATAATGTCGGAAACACTACTGCAAGAACCCTTACTTTGGATGCTACAAGCAATGCGCTGAATATTGAAACAGGAAGTACGCTAGATTTTGGAAGGTGTTATTTTTCACTGACCAATGGAGCCAGCTTTACTCAACTCACTATAAATTCAGCACCCGGATATACCGCCGGTAGTCCAAGCACAACAATGCAAACAGGAAATAATTTAAGCAATATAGCTGTTGGTCAATTTGCTTTTGCACTTGGAACCCTTGCTACGGGAGCAACGGTAAGCGCAATAGATAATGTGACGGGAGCGATTACTTTCGACAAAAACTTTTTGACATCATCTAACATTGAAGGCGCTATAACCTTCTTTCCCATAGTTTGTACCGGTGGAGGTACCCTCCGAATGAATGGAGCCCAGGCAGCTGTCAGCTATTATTTTCCTTTTACGGTAGAGTTGTATAATACATCGGCGGAGACCACTACTCATACTTTATATCCAGGGTATTATAAAAACCTGAAACTATCGGGAAATAAAGCAGGAATTACTGAAACTATAAATAGTACGTATTATCTTGAAAATCTTGATATCAGTACTATGACAGGGTCTTACACCTGCACAAGCAATGCGGCAACTTTTAACTTTATAGGTACTACCCCACAAACCATGTTGGTGACACCTTCTACTATTAACACCCTTGGAGTGGATAACTCTGGTGGTGTAACACTTGCTAATGACATAACATTATCTACAAATTTAAGATTATTAGGTACCAGCAAACTGACTATTGGCAATTATAATCTAACCGTACCTTCTTCCATTGCTGCTTCATCTGCTACTGCCTATATCGTTACCAACGGCACCGGAGTGGTAAGTCGGACATTTACAACCAATCCATTTGCCTTCCCTATTGGAGCATCTGCAACGAGCTACGACCCGGTAACTATTACTCCTTCAACAACAGGCGTTACTTTTTCTACTAGAGTCGGTACAACCCTCTCGGGATGCCGTGCAGCGGGTAAAGCGGACAATCCCAAAGAGTGGATTGTTACGCCATCGCAAGCTGTAACTGCTACCGTGAAAATGTCTCCTTCTTTATCCACCCATCTCACTACCCCCATCATAGGGAGTTGGAATGGTGCCAGTTACGATGATGTATCAGCTACATTGACTGGAGCCTCCAACCCTTACAGTTACAGTGCTTCGCTCAGTTTAGCAGCGGCTGCCAACAAACTCGTTACCGGTGGCTCAACAACGGCAGTAAATTCAACCGGCGGTACCATCAGTGGGCTAGGGCTAACCGATCTACAATTGTTAAATACTGATCTCACAGTGAGTTCGGGTCATATGGTTGTGAATCAGTCAACAACTTTAAACACCCTAACAGTTGCTCCTACTGCGACGCTATCATTAAGTGCATTGTCGAACGGGATCTTGAATGTAATCAATCCCATCAGTTTGGGCGGCACTGTAAATATAAATGTAACGGGCGTAGCGACTCCAGGTACTGATTATGATCAAATTTTAGTTTCAAATACTTCGGCTGTGATCTCTGTTTCCGGCACCTTGGCTTTGACAATGTCGCCATTAACACCTGCTGATAACACATCAATTTCCATTATAACATCCAGCGGATCGGGTGGTACGATTAGCGGTACCTTTAGTTCTGTTACTGGCTTAGCTAGTGGTTGGTCTGTAGTTTACACCTCAAATTCTGTAAATTTAAGGTTTAATAAAACAACCCCTACTGTAACCGTAAATATCGGTACATATATTTACAATGGATCTCCTGTAGGACCTAATTCACTTACATCGCCATCAAGCCCGTCGGCAAGCTCAATAACTTATTCCTATTCAGGGTCGGGGTATGGGCCAAGTGCTACGCGCCCTACAATTATTGGAAGTTATCAGGTCACTGCAACCGTAAATGCGGACGATCCATATTATTACACAGCTACTTCTGGTGCTGTTTCTTTTGAAATTACAGCTGCTACCATTACGTTGAATTCGGGTGCAACTGCCTATGCGTCAAGTTATACTACTCCTCAATTAGCGAATAGTAATATATCTGTTTTGTCTGGTTCATTTGAGGTTGATCAATCAACAATCACCACTAGAAATGTCACTGTTGCTGCAGGAGCCAAATTAAAAATAAACAGCACAAATACATTTATAGTTACTGGGGATTTAATGTTGAAAGCAGATAATACTGGCTCGTTCAGTCTCAATATAGGTGATGGAACCCTTACAGTTAATGGTGTTATGAAGTATTTACGCACAATTGATGACCAAAAATGGTATTTTCTCTCTTTTCCTTGTGATGTAACTTTAAATACAGTGACTGGTACTCCTGCTTTAGGCACATTGGGTACAAATTGGTTTGTTAAGTATTATGATGGCAATCACCGTGGAATCTATGGTACCTCAAGTGGCTCAAACTGGATAGCAATTACAAATGCAGCAATTGTTGCTGATCCAACTTTGAAATTAAATAAAAATCAAGGTTATATATTCGGATTAGCAAATGGCAAAGCAGTTACAGAACTTTCATTTACGCTTGATAAAACATATTTATCAACAGAAACATCAAAAAATATCACAGTCTCTGCCAATACCGGTGCAGCTCCAATAACAAATCATGGTTGGAATTTTATCGGGCAACCTTATTTATCAAAATACGCACCAAGTAGTGCTGTAGGTGCTGATAGTTATTATATATATGTATATGATGGTTCAGGTTATACTCCATATTTAAGTGGGAGTGCTCCAATTATAGATCCTATGTCGGCATATTTTGTTCAAGCTAGTAGTACACTGGCTACAGGCAATTCGGGTACGGGTATTTCTTTCGCATTGAATGGTAGACAATCGATTTCATCTTCGGTTGATAATGAAATTTCAGATAAATTGCGACTTGATTTTACTTGTCTTACAGGTGTAGATAATACAAATCTGATTTTGGATAGTTCACTCAGTACTGATTATGAGATTGGTAAGGATTTAGAAAAATGGATCAATACAGGGAGTGATAAGCCACAAGTTTACACATTGCTAAATGGTGTAAGTTATGCCTATAATGCCTTGCCAACGTGTAATGTTGTAAATCTTCCAATAGGTTTCTGTGTCAATACTGCAGGTACTTCTACTATAAGTGTAGATAATACACAAGCCACTAAAATCGCTAGATTGTTACTGACTGATTATGGCACTAATCCAGCTACCGTTACAGATCTATTTGAGTCGAACTATACCTTTACTGCTGCTGCAGGCGTAACGAATAATCGATTCAAGATTACGGCAATAAATACAACAACCCTAAACTCTAATATAAGTAATGAGACTAGCGAACCTCGATTGTTGATTCAAAATTCAATATTAACAGTTGACAATTTAATTGATAGTCCAACTGTTAGGGTCTATGATGCATTGGGACGAATGGTTTCAAACTTGACACATTGCAAGGATTTGGTAAAAATAAACCTCTTGGCAAAAGGAATATACACCGTTCAAATAGAAAATGGTAAAAAAAGTTGGGTAAAGAAGGTTGTAAGTAATGGGAAATAAATAATATCCTATTATTTAATTAATGGAACGCGGATTTACACAGAAAATACGGATAAAAAAACGGATCTATAATTCTTGGCTGCGCCAAGCGGCAAGCCGAGCGGACTACGTCAATTGACTCTGCGCTCTAATCAAAAATGCTTGCATTTTTTAAAATCCGTTTTTAATCCGCTCAATCTGCGTAAATCCGCGTTCTATTATCAAATAGCGGGCTGAAAGCCCGCTAAATGTACTTCCGCCAGCAAAGTGCCCATAGATACTATGATTAAATCCAAATAAAACAGTGCTTTTTTCAAAAAAATCTTTATTTTTGTACCGCACAGAAAGAAGACTTCAGTCGATACTTTGTACCGAAAATGTCTATCTAGTGAAGCGGAGCTTGACTCTGCTTCTTTTGTTTTCGGCTCTAAGGAGCCGGCACAGAAAGAAAGAGCTTAGTCTCCTCATTACCCGAAGTCTATCAGCGCGCATTCCATTGATATTCTGCGTTGTAGGCTTCATTTTTTTTCCACAGTACGAAAATAAGTATTAATAGTTTACGCATACCTGCTACAACCCCTTTTCTTTTGATTGTTGGGTTCCGCTCTATTACTCTTTGATACAGGGCTTTAATTGGTTCATTATAACTGGTTGCTGACAGTGCGGGCATATACAAACATTCCCTGATACGTGCATTTCCTTTTTTGGAAATACGTGTTTTACCTTTAAATAGCCCTGATTGTCGTTCTGCAATGTCCAGCCCAGCATAACTTACTACCTGACGGATATTGTTGAACTGGGAGAAACCATTTGTTTCACACAAAACGGTAATAATCGTCAGTAAACGTACCCCCTTGATTGTTTCAACGTTTTTAACCCGTTGGTTAAATTCCTTGTCTTCCTCTGTTAGTCGAATTATTTCATTTTCAATTACTTGAACACTTTTATCTAAGAATTCGATCTGTTGTTCCTTGAGTTGTAAGACCACCTCTAGTGTGCTGTGAGCGTGTTTTAATGCATGAACCTGACATTTACAACGCACCAAATCTTTCTTTAAGGATAAACGCTCCCGACACAAATCACGCAGGTTCTTCATCTGCTGCATCATCGGTTTCCACCATTCTAACTGGCGCTCCAATCCATACTGAGCAATCATTTGAGCATCCGCTTTGTCTGTTTTAGTTTTCATATTCAGACTTTTAGCAAAATGATTCATCTTGTTTGCCAACACAACAGCCACTTTTTGCTCGTTAGAATACAGAAAATGAGTCAACTCTTCATGATAAACCCCTGTGGTTTCCATTACAAAAATCGGATTCGACACTTTACTCAAAGTCCAGCTGAGCAATTTCTCAAATCCTTGATAATCATTCTGAAAACTACGTGAAGCTTTGATTACCGACCGTTCCTCCTTTAATTGCTTAATACACACCTCAAAACTATCCTTGGAAATATCTATTCCCACACACGATTTTAATTCCTTCATATACAAATAATTTGTTTCTGGTCAGAATTATTCCTTTTAAACCGCCTACCCTCGTAAATAATATACTGAATACAAACTTATTTATTTGTTTCTTAGATACTTATTCAGGCTCGAAAAAGGAAAAACAAAGGGCGCAAAATCTATGGTTCGATATACATTGCTGTTATCAGGCGTGTGTTGCTATTCCCTCTGCTAATTCTTTCCTGTATTATTGCAAATATCTCATTTTTTTGTCAATTTGAAATAATATGCAAACATACGAGGCGTGTGTTGAACTAAATTCCCTTCGGGAAGGGCTTGAAATTAGTATTGGTTTTTAGTCTTTTATATTGATTATTTTTGTTCATTGATGTTGAACGACAGCTTAGCAGAGCTGCCGATAAAATTAGGTCTAATTTTAAACTTCAACATCATGAACAAAAAAAGTGAACGCTCAGTAGTGAGTCGTGCCATCCACTCGGTGGATGGATTTTCCCGTGTTTTCGATACCCTTCACACGCACACCACTTTGCGTGGTCAAAGTCAAAGTACGTTCGAGAATTACATGCATCGTATTGCTCACGTAAGTTTGCATTTCAACCGCTTGCCAGAGCAGATTTCAGAAGAGGAGCTCAACGAGTATCTTGTTGCTTTAGCCCTTTCTGCTAAATCTCCTTCGAGAAGTGCCTTTAAACATGCTGTTTACGGACTTCGCTATTATTACCGATACGCAGGACTTTCGGATCGTGCCGTCAACTTGCCTTCGCTCAAAAAAGAGCTCAAACTACCAGTAATTCTGAACCGTAGTGAACTTCGCGAATTGTTCCTTGCCCCTACGCTTCTCAAACACCGCATTATCCTCGCACTCATTTATTCTGCCGGACTTCGCTCGTGCGAGGTCATCAATCTAAAAATTGCCGATATTGACTTTGAACGTAAAGTGTTGCATATCAAACAAAGTAAATACAAGAAAGATCGTATCCTTCCGCTCTCGGATTATATGGCCAAAGGACTGAAAGATTATATTTCAGTAGAACATCCTCAAACATGGCTTTTTAATGGTAAATCCAGTAACGATCCTTATAGCTCCAGAGCAATGGGCTGGATTTTTCGCGAAGCATTGAAAAAGACCACTATCCAAAAGGAGGTCAGCATACACTCCCTTCGTCATGCTTATGCCACACACCTCATAGAAGATGGATTGAACATTGTTACGGTCAAAGATTTACTGGGTCATGCCAAGATTGAGACCACCATGGTTTACTTGCATTTGGCACAATGCACACACATTCAGGCTCATAGTCCGCTTGATACGCTTTATCCGAAAAGAGTATGAGTCGCAGCGAATTGGAGATGGCCCACGTAATCAAACGTTTTGGGGCTGATTATCGTGTGCAACACTCTCCCAACAATTACCAGCTGACGGTACTAAATGCCCTTCAGCATTGCCGCACAGCAGAATTGGGTGGTCATAAAGAGCTCTGCGATAACGATAAATGCGGAAATGAACGTTTCAGTTACAATAGTTGTGGCAATCGCCATTGCCCCAAATGTCAAATTGCCCGTCAGATGATTTGGGCAGAAAATCGTATGCGTGATGCGCTGAATGTAAAGCACTTTCATATCGTATTCACTGTCCCTGAGGAACTGCATGAGATTTGTTTACTAAACAGCAGGGCATTTTACGAAGCGCAGTTTGAATCTGTTTGGGAGACACTCCGTAGTTTTGGTTATAGTCATTACGGCGTAGAAACCGGTGCAATCTGTGTACTTCATACCTGGGGACAAAACCTGAGTCTGCATCCGCACTTGCATTGCATCGTTCCTGCAACAGGACTTACGCTGCGTGATAAAATGATACCTATTGGTAAAGACGGAAAATACCTATATCCGGTCAGGCAACTCAGTACTGTATTCCGAGGCAAACTCCTTGAGAGACTGAAACAAATCCTGAAAAAGCAAAACCTACTAGCTGAATATCAAAAGACTATTGACCACTGTTACGCCAAACCGTGGGTGGTCTATTGCGAACCTTCGCTGGGAGATGCGCAGCAAATAGTGGGATATCTAGCAAAATACACCCACCGAGTAGCCATTACAAACAGCCGTATCAAAAGCATTGATGAT
>CANFFA010000019.1 GCA_947445425.1 Paludibacteraceae bacterium | reverse complement strand
TTCGTTTAAGGACTTTACCTTTATCACTTTCTGGGGTGATTTTGGGCTGTTTTTATGCGCTCTCAAAAAACAGCTATCAACCTTCCATTTTTTTGTTGGCTTTGTTAACAACTCTGAGTTTACAGATACTTTCAAATATCTCGAATGAAGTTGGTGATTTGGAAAAAGGCACAGATAATGATGACAGATTAGGACCCATCAGAAGTGCTCAATCTGGTGCATTGACCATTCAAAATTTAAAAAATGCAATGTGGTTATTTGTCGGATTTTCAATTGTTTTTGGTGTTTCGTTGATTATTAATGCGTTTGGGACTTTGTTGAGTATTAGAAGTACTGTAATGTTGGTAATGGGTACTTTGGCTATTATTGCTTCCATTAAGTATACATTCGGGAAAAAGAACTATGGATATATTGGATTGGGTGATTTCTTTGTGTTTATCTTTTTTGGCTTGGTTAGTACTTTGGGCGTGTTTTATCTCTCCACAGGTCGTTTGCCCTTAAGATTTATTTTGCCAGCTGCTGCAATTGGGTTTCTTTCTACTGCTGTTTTGAATGTTAACAATATGCGCGATATTAAGAATGATGCAAAATTTAACAAGCGTACAATGGCGGTCCGTTTAGGGGTTAAATGGATGAAAATTTACCATTTATCCCTTGTTGTTGGTGCTTTTATTTTAATGGGTCGTTTTGCCATTATTTTAAACAATGGATTACTCGGTTTTCTGTTTTGTTTGACTATTCCTATTTTTTATATGCATCTTTCTAAGGTGTTTCGTTTTAAAGGTAAGGAGTTAGATAATCAGCTGAAAGTATTATCTATTTCTACATTGGTTTTTGCTATTCTTTCTGGAATTGGTACAATTTTATAAGCATAAAGAATATGTTTACAACTCCTGTTAAAATACAGAAAGTAACTGCAGAAATTACATATGGAGATCGTGTAATGACCTTGGGTTCATGTTTTGCTGATAATATAGGCGGAAAGTTTCTTTCTGCCTTTTTTTTAACGGACATAAATCCATTTGGCGTACTTTTTAATCCAATTTCCATTGCCAATAGTCTTGAATTATTACTCCAATCAAAGGAAATTGAAGCGCATGATTTGTTTGAGAATAGAGGAATTTGGCAGAGCTTTTCCTATAGTAGTCAATTTTCAAATGTGACTGTTGAAGATTGCTTACTGAACATAAATAATCGTTTATCTGCTGCTCGTGATTTTTTGGAACAGACTGATTTTTTATTGATTACTTTTGGAACGGCATGGGTATATGAATCAGTAAAGAGTGGGAGGGTGGTTTCAAATTGTCACAAGCTACCTGCCAGTGAGTTTGTTCGTAGAAAGTTATCGGTAGAGGATATTGTGGTGACTTATAAAACACTAATTGAAAAACTTCACACTTTATTTCCTAATGTTCAAATCATTTTTAGTGTAAGTCCAATTCGACATTTAAAAGATGGGTTGCACGAAAATAACTTAAGTAAAAGTACATTGTTGCTTGCTATTGATGCTATTCAAAGTGAATGTAAACAGGTATTTTATTTTCCTTCCTATGAAATCCAAATGGATGAATTGCGCGATTATCGTTTTTATGCTGCCGATATGTTACATCCATCTGATGTGGCGGTAAATTATATTTGGAAGCGTTTTTCAGAAACGTATTTTTCAGAAGATACACAAGCTTTAAAAAAGAGATTAGAACAATTGACGGCTGATCTATTACATCGACCTTTGCATCCAGAATCGAGCGAGTATAAAAGTTTTCTTGTGAGTGTAGAGAAAAGGCGGGATGGGATTATTACGGATTATCCATTTATGGCCAATCGTATTTAAATATAAAGGGCTTCTTCTGAATTTCAGAAGAAGCCCTTTGGCGATTTACTAGATTATCAAACTATTATAAATCGGTAATAGGTTTGTGTTTTGGTACTAATGTTTTCATAATTCCCCAGGCTATTAAGTAGGAGAATGCACAAATGGCAAACATTATTCCGTATGCAGTTGAAATATTTTCACTGATTAAATGCTTGGCTTGTGAAAGTGTGTCTTGATTTATGATCACATCTTTCAAGTTGTCAATTTTGATTTTAGCCATCGGCAAGGCTATTGTTTCTTGAATCAAGCCTTGTGCTTTGGCCAAACTGACGCCAATTCCACGGTAATGATCCTCCAATCGACCGGCGATTTGTTGGATAAAAACACCTCCCAATCCACCAAAAGCAGCACCAATACCTGTCACAGTACCTACAGCTTTCTTAGGGAACATATCCGATACGGTAGTAAACAAATTGGCTGACCATGCTTGGTGCGCTGCTCCACCCAGGGCAATAACGGCAATGGCATATACAATACCAAAATTGGCTAATGTTTGAGTAGATAAAAGTAGAAGTGGCACAATTGCGATTAACAACATTGCCGTCATACGCGCTTTGTAAGTTTCCCATCCTTTGTTCATGAAGGTCATTGGAATAGCTCCTCCGTATACAGATCCAATGATAGCGATACCAAATACAACAAAGTTTGAGATCATCACATAAGAAGCTGTATCTTGTTTGCTTAAACCTTCGCAAAATTGTTGTTTCACGTAAGTTGGCAACCAAAATAGTAAAAACCACCAAATACCATCGGTCATAAACTTACCGGCAATAAATGCCCAAGTTTGACGGTATCCCAACATTTTACCCCAAGATACTTTCTCTTTAATCTCTGTAGCGTTCTCATCATGATTCGCATCATCACTGTGAATGTAGTCGTATTCAGACTTTTTCAATCTCCCTTTTTCAACCATTTTTTTAGGTGAAGAATAAAAAATATTCCAGAAGAATAACCATAGAAATCCGATTAATCCCGTAATGATAAAGGCCATTTGCCATCCATGAAATTGTCCCATGAATTCTTTGCCTGAACCCCAAGTCAGTAAAGCCCAAGGTACAAAAATAGCACAAATCATGGCGCCAATGTTGGAGCCAGAATTAAAAATACCGGTTGCTAAAGCACGTTCTTTTTTCGGAAACCATTCAGCAACGGCTTTTATGGATGCTGGAAAGTTACCTGCTTCACCCATTCCAAATAAACTACGGGCAACACTTTGTGCAAATACGGTTTTAGCCATAAATGCACTTAATATGCCTGTAATCGACCAAATAATCAAAGATAAGGCAAGCCCTATTTTAGTTCCAATTTTATCAATTAACCAACCGGCAATTAAAGTAAAGCCAGCATAGAACAAAGTGAAAATGGAAGTTAAGGTAGAGTAATCGGTTGAACTCCATCCGAAGCCATCTGCTGAACAAAAATAGTCTTTCAAAAAACCGATAACATTTCGGTCCATGTAGTTAATCGTAGTCGAAAAAAGAAGAAGTGCCGCGATGGTCCATCTGTAATTTCCAACTTTCACTGCAGTTGTGTTTGACATAATATTGTTTAAAAATTAATTATTTTCTAACTTTTTGGATAATTGCCAATGCATCTGAACATAATTTTGAGATACCTGCCCAGTCTTTTGCTTTCATTAGATCAGCAGGGAATAAGTTTGAGCCCATACCCACGCAAGTTACACCAGCATCGAACCATCCTTTCAGGTTAGCTTCTTCTGGTTTTACACCTCCAGTAACCATAAGGTTTGACCATGGCATTGGTGCTTTAAGTCCTTTTACAAAGGCAGTTCCTAAAACATCCCCAGGGAATACTTTACATACATCGCAACCCATTTCTTGAGCCATACCAACTTCAGAAACTGATCCACAACCTGGAGCATAAGGTACCAAACGACGATTTGAAACTTTTGCAACTTCAGGATTGAAAAGTGGACCAACGATAAAGTTAGCACCCAATTGAATATAAAGCGCTGCAGTGGGAGCATCTACGATAGAACCAATACCCAAAATCATTTCCGGACACTCTTTGGCTGCAAATTTTGTCAATTCACCAAAAACTTCATGTGCATATTCACCGCGGTTTGTAAACTCAAAGGCACGAACACCACCATTGTAACATGCTTTCACTACGTTTTTAGACGTCTCTAAATCAGAACTATAAAATACAGGAACCATACCTGTTGCTTTCATAGCTGTCATTACCTGCATTTTTGAAAATCTCATATTAAATAATTATAAATGATGAATGTTGAGTGATTATCTTTGAACACGTCCGCTAGAGTCACCTCCGCATAAAGCTTCAACTTCTTCGATAGATGCAAGGTTGAAGTCACCGTTAATGGTGTGTTTCAATGCTGACGCAGCTACTGCAAATTCCAATGCTTCGCCTTGGTTTGGTTTCGTTAATAAACCATGAATAATACCTCCAGAGAATGAGTCACCTCCACCCACGCGGTCTACAATTGGTTCAATATCATAACGTTTTGAAGTATAGAATTCATTACCGTCATAAATCATTGCTTTCCATCCATTGTGCGTTGCAGAGAAAGATTCTCGTAAAGTAGAAATAACGTATTTGAAATCAAATTCTTTGGCCATTTGCATGAAAATACCTTTGTATCCTTCAGCATCTGTATGACCACCTTCAACATCTGAATCGGGTTTAAAGCCTAAACATAGTTCTGCATCTTCTTCATTTCCAATACATACATCTACGTATTGCATCAATGGACGCATGATTGATTGTGCTTTTTCTTTGGTCCAAAGTTTTTTACGGAAATTTAAATCAACAGAAACCATTACGCCATTGCGTTTAGCAGCTTCACAAGCAAGTTTTGTTAATTCAGCACCAGCGTCAGAGATGGCAGGGGTAATTCCAGACCAGTGAAACCAATCTGCACCTTTCATGATGGCATCAAAGTCGAAATCAGCAGCGGTTGCTTCTGCAATTGAAGAATTGGCGCGGTCATAAATCACTTTACTAGGGCGCATAGAAGCACCTGTTTCAAGATAATAAATACCTACTCTGTCACCTCCACGGGCAATGAAATCTGTTTTGACACCATAATTACGCAATGCATTTACTGCTGATTGACCAATTTCGTGTTTTGGCAATTTTGACACAAAATAGGCTTCGTGTCCATAGTTCGCACAGCTTACAGCAACATTTGCTTCACCACCACCATAGACAACATCAAATGCATTTGATTGAACAAAACGGGTGTTTCCTGGAGTGGATAGACGAAGCATGATTTCTCCTAATGTTACGATTTTCTTACTCATTTGTTTTTTGTTTAGTTGTTATATTTGCATTATTTTAAAATTGGTCAACCAAAATAATTGGTTGACCAAAAGTACTACATTTTTCGTAAAATGATACTTAAAATTAATTAAAACAATAAACTTTGTTATAAGTTGTTGTGTGCTAGAATTTAAAGAAAGATTTAGCATTGTTGTAGCTTATATTTTCTACCATTTTGCCAATGAAATCCATTTCTTGGTGTGGTAAAGAACCTTCCTCTATGTCCTTGGCTATCAAATTACAAAGTGTTCTTCTGAAATATTCATGGCGAGGGTAGGATAGGAAGCTACGAGAGTCCGTAAGCATTCCAACAAATTGACTTAGTAGTCCTAATACTGAAAGTGAATTGATTTGTTTTTCCATACCATCTTTTTGGTCCAAGAACCACCAGCCCGATCCGAACTGAATTTTACCAGCAACTGTACCATCTTGAAAACAACCTATCATGGTGGCAATCATTTCATTGTCGGCAGGATTTAGGTTGTATAGAATTGTTTTTGTAAGTTTATTTTGAGAGTCTAAGCGGTTCAAGAATTTTGCCAGTGCTTTGGCAGTATTAAATGTCCCAATTGAGTCAAAACCTGTGTCAGCTCCTATTTGGTTGAACAATCTTGTGTTGTTGTTGCGTAGAGTACCGTAATGGAATTGTTGGGTCCAGCCTTTTTCCCAATCCATTTCAGCAAAAATAATCATCATGCAAGACTTGAATTTTAAAACTTCACTTAGTGTCAATTCAGTTCCTCCATAAACCTTGTTAAAGATTCCTTTGATTTCATCTTCTGTATAATCTTCAGCATAGAACTCTTCAATTCCATGATCTGAAAGTTTACACCCCACCGAGGCGAAGAAATCCTGTCTTTTGCGCAAAGCTATAATCAGTTCATCGAAGTTGGAGATATTTAGTTCTGCTACTTTAGCAAGTTGATCAACATAGTCGCGGAAATTTGCAGCATTTTCGACCATCATGGCTCTATCTGGACGCCAAGTTGGAAGGACTTTTATTTCAAATTCGTCTTTTTTTGTTTTGATATGGTGCTCTAAGCTATCGATAGGATCATCAGTAGTACATACCGCTTCTACTTTATATTTACGCATCAGGTTACGTGCGGAGTATTCTGGTGATTGCAGTTTTTCGTTACATTCATCGTAAATCTCTCTAGCTGTTTTTGGTGAAAGCAATTTTTCTATCCCAAAACCTGTTTTTAGTTCCAAGTGTGTCCAGTGATACAATGGGTTACGCATAGTATTTGGAACAGTTTCAGCCCACTTTTCAAATTTCTCCCAATCAGAGGTCTCTTTTCCTGTAATGAATTTTTCATCAACACCATTGGTTCGAAGTGCACGCCATTTATAATGATCACCACCCAACCAAATTTCAGTTAATGATTTGAACTGATGATCATTCGCAACCATGGATGGAATCAAGTGACAGTGATAGTCAATGATCGGCATTTTTGCAGCATGTTCGTGGTAAAGTTTTTCTGCTGTTTTGCTTTGTAATAGAAAATTTTCGTCTAAAAAGTTTTTCATAATCTTTGATTTTTTAGTTGATATATTATTTTAATATTGATTTTTTACGTTTAGAGAGACTCAATTTATTGCTTTTTTTACCCAAAATCGCAGAATTTAAGATGAAAATATATGTTATAAAATATCTTTTTGATTTTTTTGTATGCAATCAACCTATAATTATTCAAATCAATATATTGACTATTAGCTTTTTATTTAGAAACAAGTAGCATTTATTTCCACTCCGTGTACGCACACAAAGATAATAATAATTTTGCTTTTTCCAAATTATGTATTACATTTGTGCAGAAATATTTATTCTGTGTGCGAACACAAGCTTAAAATATGTTAATCAAATGAAGGATAAAAGTACTAAAATCCGTATCAAGGACATTGCAATTTTAGCAGGGGTTTCTGAAGGTACTGTTGATCGAGTTTTACATCGCCGTGGGGATGTTTCAGAAAAGAGCCTAGAAGCGGTCAATAAGGTATTACAAGAGATGGACTACACCCCAAATTTGGTCGCACGATCTTTGGCTTCTAAAAAGCAATTTCGTTTCATCTGTTATTTTCCTGAATTTCAGTCAACAGAATACTGGGAGAAAGTGAGTCAGGGTTTTGATATGGCGGCACGCGAATTTGTAAATTATAATGTATTGTTAGAAAAAAGATATTTTAATCAATTTGATGCAAATTCTTTTATCCATACTGCCGATTTAATTGTTGAAAGTGCTCCAGATGGAGTTTTTATGGCTCCTATCTTTCGGGAAGAATCATTGGACTTCATTTCTAAATTGTCAAAATTAGAGATACCCTATTCATTTATTGATTCTATGTTGGAGGAGACCAATTTTGTTACTTATTATGGTCAACACTCTTTTCAAAGTGGATATACAGCTGCGAAACTTTTACTGAGCAATCTCAGGGATCAATCCCAAGTTTTGGTAGTACGTACCAAAAGAAAAGGGGCAGTTTCCAATCAGACTTTAAATCGTTTTGCTGGATTTATGCAATATGCAAATGATTATGGTTGGCAAGATCGTATTAAATTGATAAATGTCGAATTGTTAGATGATGATGAGACTGAAAATTTCAATATCTTAGCTTCTGTATTTAAGGAGCACACCAACATTAAGGCTGCCATTACTTTTAATTCTAAAGTGTCTCGATTGGCAGTTCATTTTGAAGCTTTAAAACAAAAAGATATTCAACTAATTGGCTATGATGCCTTAGCACAAAATGTGCATTATCTTCAACAAGGTGTAATTTCTTATTTAATTGCCCAACGACCTGAAAAACAGTCATATCTGACAGTTCGTGATATGTGTAACGAACTGATATTTAAACAAACAGTAAAGAAGGTAAATTATGTTCCCATTGATGTGCTGATGAAAGAGAATGTGGAGTACTACATGGATTTTACGGAGTAGTTGGTAGTAGGAAGAAAGTAGTCGGTAGTAAGAAGGAGTATGAAGTAAAAAAGTTAGGCAATAAAAAATATAAAAACCATATATAAAAATGTAATTATGAGAAACTTATTTGATCTTAAGGGCAAAGTCGTGGTAATCACCGGTGGCGCCGGGGTTTTGGGTGGAGAGATGTCTACCTATATGGCCGAGCAAGGTGCTAAAGTTGTAGTCTTGGCTAGAAATAAAGCCAATGGCGATTTGTTTGTAAGTGAACTTGTTGCAAAAGGTTATGATGCAATATTTTTACAATCTGACGTAAACGACAAGGCAATTCTGGAACAAAATGCCCTAGACATTATGTCAAAATACGGACGAATTGATGTATTGGTTAATGCGGCTGGTGGAAATATGCCTGGTGCGACCATTGGACCTGGTAAAACAATTTTTGATTTGGATGTAGATGCTTTTAAGACGGTGGTGGATTTGAATTTATTTGGAACCGTAATTCCAACGATGGTTTTTGCTAAAATTATGGTAGATCAAAAACAGGGAAATATTATCAATATCTCTTCTGAATCAGCTTTACGTCCTTTGACGCGCGTAGTGGGTTATGGTGCTGCAAAAGCTGCTGTTACAAACTTTACAAAATATTTGGCCATAGAATTGGCTACAAAATATGGAGAAGGTATGCGTGTAAATGCTTTGTGTCCTGGTTTTTTTATCTCCGAACAAAATCGTTCTTTGCTTACTAATGCTGATGGATCATTTACCGATAGAGGTAAAACGATAATTGCCCATACTCCTTTTGGTCGATTTGGCGAGGCAGATGAGCTATTGGGTACTTTGCACTGGTTAGCAAGCGATGCTTCTAAATTTGTTACTGGTACTATGACCATTGTTGATGGTGGTTTTGATGCATTTTGCATTTAAATGACTAACGTGACCTAATTCAAAAATATATTAGCTTAATTCAATTAAAAAACTAAAAATAAAATATTATGAGCATCGAACTAAAAAAAGATTTTAAGTATTCTCTTTTGGTAGCGACCAGCATGGGCGTTCGTATCACTCCAGTTAACGGACAACCAGTTCACAGTAGCCATTTGTATGAAATGCAAGCTTCTAGTGCTGAAACGAATGTTGCCAGTATTTCGTCTTATTTAGGTCTTCCAGTAAAGGTTTTGACAACTTTCGTGAAGGATAGTCCAATTGCACAATTGATTAAAAGTGACTTGCGTAACCGCAATATGCAATATGAAGGTCCTGAAGTAGCACAAGGTGATCCTTGGGGATATCGTCATCAATTTAACATCGCTGATAGTGGTTTTGGTACCCGTGGACCACGTGTATTGAACGATCGTGCTGGTGAGGTTGGTAGAACTTTGAATGTAAAAGATTTTGATTTAGAAAGAATTTTTGCTCAAGAAGGTGTTCAAATACTACACTTATCAGGCTTAATTGGCGCACTGTCTCCTGAAACTAGTAACTTTTGCCTTGAATTAGCAAGATTTGCTAAGAAAAATGGAACTAAAATATCTTTTGATTTGAATTATCGTGCTTCTTTCTGGAAAGGTCGTGATGCAGAACTTCGTGCTATTTTCACGGAAATTGCTTCGGTTTCAGATATTTTAATTGGTAATGAAGAAGATTTCCAACTTTGTTTGGGTATCGAAGGACCAGAAGCGGGTGGAAAAGGTATTGAAGCAGAAATTGATGGTTTTAAAGGAATGATTGCTCGTGTAAAAGCTGCATTTCCAAATGCTTCTGTTTTTGCAACTACATTACGTCAAGTCATTAGCACCAACGAGCATTTATGGGGTGCAGTAATGTTAGATGGTGATGATTGGACAGTGATTCAACCTCGTAAAATCAACGTACTGGATCGTATTGGAGGTGGTGATGGTTTTGTGGGCGGTATGCTTTATGCAATTCTTAAAGGATGGGAGTCAGAGACTTGGGCACAATTTGGATGGGCGTCAGGTGCATTGGCAACAACTTTCCTTACAGATTATGCACAACCTGCTGATGAAGAGCAAATTTGGAGTATTTGGGGAGGAAATGCCCGCGTACGCAGATAATTAGATTTACTATTTTTTATTTACCATTTACTATTTAAAATGGATGCAGCACAATTAAAGAAACGATTGCAAACTTTTGGGCTGAGAATAATAAAACTTACCGAAAGTTTACCTAATAATGTAACTGGTAGAACATTAGGAAATCAAATTATTAGGTCTGGTACTTCACCTGGAGCTAATTATAGAGCAGCATGTTTAGGGAAGTCTGACAAAGACTTCCTTAATAAGCTGAAAATAGTTGAAGAAGAGTTGGACGAAACCATTTATTGGTTAGAACTTATCATTGAATCTGGTATAATTAAAGAGCACTTATTAAAAGATTTATTAACCGAAAATCACGAGTTGTTGAAAATCATTATAAGCTCAATCATCACAATGAAGAAGAAATTAAATCCTGAAAATTTCAAATGATTAGATCATCAGGTTTTTAAATAGTAAATAGTAAATAAATAAATAGTAAATCACTATGTTATATTACGAAATAGGTTCTATAAATCACGAACTCACAGCTGAAGATCTGAAAAAAGGAATTTTCGAAGCTTTGGGTAAAATTGGCAGCAAGCAAAAAGTACTTGCTATTCCACCAGATTATACCCGTTTACCGAGTCGTTCTGGTGAATTAACTGAATTTGCTTGGCAGTTTTATGGCGATGCAATGACAGATGTTTTACCTGCATTGGGAACGCATTCACCAATGACAGATCATCAGATTTCTCATATGTTTGGTTCTTTGCCAGCAAGTTTAATTCGTGAACATGATTGGCGAAATGATGTGGTGACTGTAGGTATTGTTCCACCGGAATTCGTAAAAGAAGTTTCGGGTGGTGCCGTAGAATTTCCATGGCCAGCACAAGTGAATAAATTGTTGATAGAAGGAAATTTTGATTTAATACTTTCTATAGGTCAAGTAGTTCCTCACGAAGTTGTGGGAATGGCCAATTATAACAAGAATATTTTTGTTGGAACTGGTGGTGTAGAAGGTATTAATAAAAGTCATTTTGTAGGTGCAGCCTATGGAATGGAGCGCATGATGGGTCATGCTGATACACCTGTGCGTAGAATTTTTAATTATGCTTCTGATAATTTCACCAATCATTTGCCCATTGTTTACGTGCAAACAGTAGTTGGTTTAGATAAAACCGATGGGGTTATCAAAACACGCGGTTTATTTATTGGTGATGATTTAGAAGTATTTGATAAAGCTGCGAAACTTGCTTTACAAGTTAATTTTGAAATGCTTGATAAACCATTGAAAAAAGTGGTGGTTTATCTTGATCCAACGGAATTTAAAAGTACTTGGTTGGGTAATAAATCTGTTTACAGAACCCGAATGGCAATTGAGGATGATGGTGAATTAATTGTATTAGCACCCGCTCTTGTGGAGTTTGGTGAAGACAAGGAAATTGATCGTTTGATTCGTAAATATGGTTATTTTGGAACACCTAAAACCCTTCAGAATTGTGACGAAAATGAAGAGCTGCGAAATAATTTGAGTGCAGCTGCTCACTTGATCCATGGCTCTTCCGAAGGTCGTTTTAATATCACGTATTGTCCAGGAAAAGAAGCAGAAAATCTTACGCAAGCAGAGATTGAAAGTGTTGGTTTTAAATATGCTGATATCGATGAAGTGACAGCCAAATATAACACTAACAACTTACGGGATGGCTACAATACGATGCCAGATGGCGAAGAGATTTTTTATATTTCTAATCCTGCTTTGGGATTGTGGGCATTCAAGGACAGATTTAATTACTAAGGATGAAGATAATAATTGACGATAAAATTCCTTATATAAAAGGTGCCTTTGAATCTGTTGCTGAGGTTGTTTATTTAGCTGGGAATAAAACTACGCCTGAAGTCGCAAAGGATGCAGATGCTATTGTTACGCGTACGCGTACGATTTGCAATGAGAATTTATTAGCAGGTTCAGCAGTTAAATTCATAGCGACTGCCACCATTGGTTTTGATCATATTGATACAGAGTATTGTGCATCTACTGGTATTGAGTGGACCAATGCTCCTGGATGTAATTCGCGGTCTGTGGAGCAATACATTGCTTCTACATTAATGGTACTTGCCGAAAATAAAAATCTTCAGTTGAAGGATTTGTGCATAGGTGTAGTGGGAGTAGGGAATGTTGGAGCCAAAGTTGCCAATTTCTGTGAAGTCTTGGGAATGAAAGTGTTGCGTAATGATCCACCTCGTCAACGTGCTGAAGGGGGAACTGCTTTTGTAAGTCTTGAGGAGATAAAAGAACAAGCGGATTTTATTACGCTACATGTTCCGCTCATTATGAAAGGGGAGGAAGCAACTTTTCATTTGGGAAATGATTCTTTTTTTAGTTCTCTAAAGAAAAAGCCTATCATCATTAATTCTTGTCGTGGTGAAGTGATTGAAACCAATGCTGTGAAAGCAGCCTTAAAATCAGGTCAGCTATCAGGATTTGTTTGTGACTGTTGGGAAAATGAACCCAATATTGATTTGGAATTATTGGCCTTAACGACCATCGCAACCCCTCATATTGCAGGGTATTCAAAAGATGGGAAAGCCACAGGCACATTAATGAGTGTGAAAGCAATCAGTGATTTCTTTGGATTGGGCTTAAATGATTGGCAACCGAATGGAGTTGAATTACCATCTAATCCTATTATAGATATTGATGGATTGGGTTTGTCTGAACAAGCTATCTTATCCCAAGCAATACTTCATACCTACGATATTCGCAAGGATGATGATTTTTTCAGGCTTAATACTGAGAACTTTGAACAGCAACGTGGCGATTATCCGACTCGACGTGAATTCCCAGCTTATACTGTTACAACAAGAAACATTGAATCAATTACAATTGATAAACTAATAAAAATAGGTTTCAAAGTAGAAGCCTAAAATTATAAATAGAATCGATAATTTAAAATAATAACTAAATGAAGAAACTAGCAGACATTGGTTTGATCGGGTTGGCCGTAATGGGTGAAAACTTAGTATTGAACATGGAAAGTAAAGGTTATACTGTAGGTGTATTTAACCGTACAGTGGCAAAAGTTGATGAGTTTATTGCAGGCCGTGGTGCCGGTAAAAACTTTATTGGTGCACATTCTATTCAAGAGCTTTGTGCTTCTTTGGAAAAACCTCGCAAGGTTATGATGCTTGTGAAAGCAGGTAAACCAGTAGATGATTTTATTGACTTGATTATTCCTCATCTTGAAGAAGGTGATATTATTATTGATGGTGGAAATTCACATTTCCCTGATACCATTCGTCGTACAGAATATGTAGAAAGTAAAGGACTTTTGTTTATCGGTACTGGTGTTTCTGGTGGCGAAGAAGGTGCTTTGTTAGGACCATCTATCATGCCAGGAGGTTCTCCGAAAGCTTGGCCTGCTGTTAAAGAAATTTTTCAAGCGATTTCTGCCAAAGTAGAGGATGGTGCTCCCTGTTGTGATTGGGTAGGTGAAGGTGGTGCTGGTCACTTTGTGAAAATGGTTCACAACGGTATTGAGTATGGCGACATGCAAATTATTTGTGAGGCATACCAAGTGATGAAAGAGATGATGGGGATGAATGCTGACGAAATGCACGAAGTTTTCAAAACA
>CANFFA010000018.1 GCA_947445425.1 Paludibacteraceae bacterium | reverse complement strand
GTACAAATAGACAATTGTCATGTCTCTGGTTTGATCAATGCCATCAACAGTGATAATGTCAATGGTGCGGACATCGAAATTGGTGGTTTAATTGGTAAAATTCAACGGGGTCTAGATGTAGCCCCAGAATCCGATTTAATCCAAATTATCAATTCATCGACCGATGTAGATATTGTGGCCACTTCCACTTCCACCTTTACCACTACTGATAAAAAAGTATATGCTGCCGGATTTGTCAGTAATATGGCATTAGCCAGTTTTGTAAACCTACCTATATTGGTCAATTGTTACAGCAAAGGTGACGTTTCTGCAGAGAGCACGGTTGATTTTGCGACAACTACTTCGCGTCAAGCGGTTCAAGTAGCCGGAATCTGGGCAAATAACTGCGGTAATCTTTACAACTGTTATGCTTCCGGCTATTTGAAGGGAAAAACGGTAACTGCCAATGTAAATGTGTGTGGTATTACTGGTTTTATTAATTCAGGGTCTATTACAAATTGCTTTGCAACTATGGATTCGATACGTACGATTGCGAATTCAGGTACGCAACTTGGCCGTAGGATAGCCAATGGTACAGGTACCAATCAAATTGTAACTGCCTATTCATTTGAAAATACCAAAGTGAATGGAACTTTAGCTTCTACCTTTACTACATCGAACAATGTCAATGGCGCAAACACTACTTTACCCGATTTTATTGCAGGGATAAATGCTTATGTAACAACCAATCCCACAAGTAACGGTGTAACACTCAAGACCTGGGCTTCCATTGTTGCAGCTTCAAATGATTTGACCAAAGGAGTAGTCACAGGCGCTACTACTGCTCTTGTTGGACAAACGGTAACACTTACTGCTACCCCCATGAGTGGTAAAGTATTTGTTCGTTGGACGGAAGGGGGAACCGAAGTTTCGACCAATGCTAACTATACTTTTTTGGCAACAGCGAATCGTTCATTGGTGGCCGAATTTATAAACAACACAGATCCATCTGTGATAGCTGTTTCATCGATTTCTGTTGAAACCCCGACTTCTACTTTTCAAGTAGGAGCTACCTATCAGTCAGTTGCAAACATTGTTCCTTTCAATGCAAGCAATAATAATATTACCTGGAGCTCAAGCAATAGTGCAGTAGCTACAGTGGATGTGAATGGATTAGTTAAAGCCATTGCCAGAGGTAACGCAACAATTACTGCAACAACGGTAGATGGAAACTTTAAGGCAAGTTTTACATTCAATGTTTATTCAACTACCTTATCTTTGGCTTCACTCTTTACCAACAACATGGTGTTACAACAAAAAACTGATGCTGCTTTATGGGGTTGGACAGCTCCAAATGCTTCTGTAGAGATCTGTGCTAGTTGGGGGCAAACGGCAACTGCTATTGCAGATGGTACCGGTAAATGGATGACAAAAATTCAGACCCCGGCAGCAGTCAAAGGAGATGTTCAAACAAAACATACCCTTACATTTACCGGACCTGTAAATAGTGTTACAGTTCAAAACATCTTGATTGGAGATGTCTATTTTTGTTCCGGCCAATCGAATATGCTCTATCCAATGAACAATGTAGGACCTAATGGGCTCGGGGGTGTTGATAATTATGCTTCTGAAATTTTATTAGCCAATTATCCGAACATCAGGTACAATAAAGTTGATGGAAATGTTCAACCCGTACCCGTTGATTATCGATCATCGTCATGGACCGAATGTAGTCCTACCAATGCACCAGGGTATTCTGCAGCAGCCTATTATTTTGCCAAAGAACTCTATGATGATACAAAAATTAATATTCCTATTGGTCTTGTGGTATCAGCGGTGGGTGCTACCCGCTGTCAAGGGTGGACCAGTCGCGAAGCAATGGCTGCCGACCCCATCCTTAAATCAACCTACCTAGATCCATATGATCTTAACCCGACCGTTGTTTCGAGTGCCATTAACTCAGCTACTATTTTATATAACGGAGGAATTGCTCCCTTAATTCCATTCACTATTAATGGATTTCTGTGGTATCAGGGAGAAGGTAATGCCGGTGAAACGACCTATACCAAACTTTTTTCAGCGATGATAAATGATTGGCGTACCCGTTGGGGACAAGATAATTTACCATTCTATTTTGTGCAAATTGCACCCTATTCAGCCGCAGGTTCAAATACAGGTATTACTCGTGAGCAACAAGCGAATACCTTGGTTCTCCCCAATACAGGAATGGTGGTAACCACTGATATTGCTCCAGATTTAACCAATATACACCCTACGAATAAAAAGGAGGTTGGTAAAAGATTGGCATTATGGGCAAAAGCTAAAATCTACGCAGAAGATATAGTTTATACCGGCCCTATGTACAAATCAATGAAAGTGGAAGGCAATAAAATTCGAATTTCATTTCATCCTGCTTCAATTGGTTCGGGCTTAGCAACTATTGGCAGCGTAACTGCTTTAAACGAATTTACCATTGGGGGTGCTGATAATATAATGGTTGCCGCCGATGCCGTTATTGATGGAAATGATGTCTTGGTTTCAGCAACTTCGGTACCAAATCCAACCAATGTGTGGTTTGCTTACAAAAAAAATCCGCTCCCTACTTTGAGAAACAAAGAAAGATTACCGGCGTCTCCTTTCAGAACAAATGGTTGGGAAAATGCGATTGATATCTCTACGAGTCCACTGACATCAGTACAAGCTCCTAAAAATAAAGGAGTGCAAATAACGAGGATGAACGAATCCGTTGTCATTTCAGGATTTCCAATGGGTAAAATGATGCAAATTTATAATACCTTGGGTGTGCAGGTCTATTCTACAAAAGTGAGTAGCGAATCTGTAACCGTTGCTTTACCCAAAGGGGTTTATCTATTAAAAGAGCTGGGTAAACCGTTCATGATTCAATAGTTGAATAAATATTAAATAAAAAAAGATGTCTAAAATTCATAGAGTACAATTATTGATCATCTGTACTGCCATTTTTGTGCTGCAGGCAGGTGCACAGGATACCCATTTCAAATATGTGAATACCCTTTTTGGGGCTGCGTTCACCGATCATGGCAATACCATTGTTGGCCCCCAATCTCCTTGGGGTGCCATCAGTCCGGGTCCCGATTGTTCGCCGAGGGCTTGGATGACCGATGGATACGATGTAGATTTACCCATCAAAGGTTTTAGTCAAATTCACACCAACGGGGCAGGGGGACCGGGTCATTACGGCAATATCCTTTTTTCACCTCAAATTGGTCTGAACATCAACAAGGAGGGGCACTATTCCGACAAATCGGACGAGATCACGAAATGTGGATACTATGCTGTAACACTGAACAAGTATAAAATCCGCACCGAAATTACCGCTAACGAAAACAGTTCGATGTATCGTTTTACATATCCTGAATCAAAAGACGCTTCGTTTGTAATTGATATGTCGCACAATATACCGGGGGAAGTCACGCGGGGCACAGCGGGATATTTACTTGAGGGTGAAATAACACTCATGCCCGATAAGAAAAAAATCAGTGGCTGGGGACGTTATATCGGTGGCTGGTGTTCAGCTCCTTATACAGTCTATTTTACGGCTGAGTTTTCAAAATCTTTCAAAACGAGTGGCGTGTGGCGCAACGATAAATTAGTAGCCGGTACTAAAACAATCAAAATTACCGAAGAGACACCCATTCTGAAATACAACCCATCAACGCAACAAATGGAATGGAATCCGGCTTTCAAAACGCCCGACCGTATTGGTGGATTTATCACATTTGACACCAAAGAGAAGGAACAGCTATTCGTCAAAGTTGGACTTTCGCTCAATAGCATTGCCAATGCCGAAAAATTCTTATCTTCAGAAATAAAGGCTTGGGAATTCGACCAAATTAGGGCTACTACCGAAAAACGTTGGGAGAAAGAGTTGGATCGAATCACCATCTCTTTGGGTGATCAATTCAAAGGGGTAAATGGCGCAAACGATTACGAAGTTTTCTATACAGCGTTGTATCATACCATGCTCATGCCCCGTAATCGCACCAAAGACGCACCGGCCAATTGGAAAAAAGGAGTGCCCTACTACGATGATTTCTCGGCTTTTTGGGATACCTATCGAACCCTCTTCCCATTTATGAATATTATCAATCCGAAAATTACAGCGGACGTACTCAATTACTATACTGAGTTTTACAACCGTGAAGGGGTAGTGGGAGAAGGTGTACAAGCACAGAAAATGCGTATTTATTCCATAGCTGGTCCCAATAAACCTTTTCGTTACCGTTGGAACCAGGGTGGTGATGCCATTGATAATGTGGTGGGAGATGCTTTTGTGAAAAATATCCGGGGAATATTAGATTGGAACGCAAGCTATAAAATGGTGAAAAACAATGCTGATCATCAACGTTGTGATAGCTATCTGGAAAATGACCGTGGTTGGATCCCAAGTGATAAGGGTGGAAAAACCACCTTCAGTTACGAAGGTGTTAACCATACGGCTCCTGTTTTTTGTAATGTATCACAGGCTTTGGAAATGAACCTGAATGACTTTTGCGTAGCACAAGTGGCCAAGGGTTTGGGTAAAACCGATGATTACAACCGCTATATGAAGCGCAGCAATCAATGGACTGAAACATGGAATCCAACCATTACCCTACGTGAATATATCGAAAAAAATGAGGTGAAGAATGCCTTTGGAGCTGCTAAAAACCTCAAAGGACAGGTAGATTCAACCATTTGGGATTGCAAAGGTTGGTTTGGATCCAAAACCTCGAAAGGAGAATTTAGTGGCCCGGGAGAATATCATGAGTCCCCATTGACAGATTATGTGTTTTTTGTCCCTCACAACATTCCAAAAGTGATTGAACTCATGGGGGGGAAAGATAAGTTTTGTGAACGATTGGATAAAACCAAAATTGCTGCATGGAACGAACCCGGATTCTTAGCCCTGCGTGCTTACTATTTTGCTGGTCGACCTGATAAAGCCATGCCCCGCATAAGGGAAACCATGAAGCTATGGACAGAAGAGGGGGGAGTCAAATATCCTGGTGACGATGACAGTGGCGCTATGAGTACCTGGTATATTTTTTCTGCCCTTGGCTTTTTCCCAAATGCCGGCACTACCGATTATTTTGTGAATGGACCCCTCTTTCCAGAAATTAACATCAAATTGGGCAATGGTAAATCACTAAAAATTATTGGCAAAAATGCTGCATGGGACAATTGCTATGTACAGTCATTTAAAATAAATGGAATGTCAATCAATCAGTCAATCATTTCTCACTCAGACATTATGAATGGAGGTGTTTTCGAATTTGAAATGGGGAGTAAGCCATCAAAATGGGGGGTAAATTAAAAAAAATATATAAAAATATGAATCATAAAATTGTAACTGCAGCACTAGCATTGTCACCTTTTGTAAGTTATGCTGCTGACGCTAAACGTCCCAATATCATTTTTATCCTTACCGACGACCATCGAATGGATGCCTTAGGCTATGCCGGAAATCCAATTGTAAGAACTCCTGCTTTGGATCAATTAGCGCGCCAAGGGGTCTATTTTCAAAATGCGATGGCTACAACTCCCATTAGTGCAGCCAGTCGTGCCTCTATCCTCACGGGCTTGTACGAACGAACACATGGATATACATTTCAACAAGGGCCATTGAAAAAACCCTATATGGAGACTGCCTATCCGGTGGTGCTTCGACAAAACGGCTATTATACAGGATTTTTTGGAAAATTAGGGGTTGATTATAAAGATGCTGACAAATTATTTGATCAGGCAGACATCTATGATCGGGCAGAACGCAAGAAAGACCGTACCGGCTATTTTTACAAAAAAATTGACAAAGATACCGTTCACCTGACCCGATATACAGGATATGAAGCGCAGAATTTCTTGCGAAATATCCCTGGTGATAAACCCTTTTGCCTTTCGCTAAGCTTTAGTGCTCCACACGCCCAAGATCAGGCCAAAGAGCAATTCTTCTGGCAGCCTAAATCGGATACGCTCTATAGTAAAGTGCGCATCCCAGATCCCGTACTGAAAGAGGATAAATACTTCAATGCTCTCCCCAAAGAAGTCCGCGAAGGTTTTAACCGCACACGATGGTACTACAGTTACGATACGCCGGAAAAATACCAGGAGCATTACAAAGGCTATTATCGGATGATTACTGAAATTGACGATGAAATTAGAGACCTACGAAAACTATTGGAACAGAAAGGGCTAGCCGAAAATACAGTAATTATCTTTATGGGAGACAATGGCCTGTTCAAAGGGGAACGTCAATTAGCCGGAAAATGGTTGATGTACGATCTCTCCATTCGTGTTCCCATGATCATTTTTGATCCCCGCGAGGCAAAACACAAGGATGTGAAAGATATGGTATTAAATATCGATGTTCCCAAAACCATTCTCTCATTGGCTGGTGTGAAAGTACCTGAAATATATCAAGGTGAAAGTTTAATACCGTACACCAAAGGTCTAAAAGTTCCAAAGGTTAGAAAAACGATTCTTTTTGAACATCTATGGAATTTTAAACCCATCCCTTCGAGCGAAGCCGTACGCACTGAAGAGTGGAAATACATTCGCTATCGTACCATTCAAGCCCCCGAAGAGCTGTACCATTTGAAAACAGATCCATTGGAAGAGAACAACTTGGCCGGCAATCCTAAATACAAAAAGTTGATTGAGAAACTTCGGAATGAATGTACTATTCAAGCCGATAAGTATAAAAAAGCCAAACTTTGTAGTGACACTATAGACGCCAGTCAGGTGAAAGTGAATTTCTAAATTCTATTTACAAACCACAAAAAGAGAGGATTATGAATATCAAATTTGATATTTATAATCCTCTCTTTTGGAATTGCAGATGATTGAATTGTAACTGTAGAATTTTCAATAAAAACTACTCCCGATCAACCCTTACCCAAATTTCATCAATATAAACTTTATCAGACATCGTTCCATACAAGTGCATTTTGCTGCCGGTAATATCAACATTGAAAGTGTGCTTTTTATTCAAAAAACGGGTCATGCCAGGACCAATAAAAGCAATATTCTCAACATAAATTTTACCATCGTAACTACAAGTACCTCCCATGGCACTTCTTACAATTTGAGTCTCTTTACTGGAAGAGACCCAGGTAAATGAGGTCTTGGTGATGTACTTTATAAAAACAACATCTTCCACCTTCTCTTTAACACCTCCATGAACCGAACGAACACACCTCCAGGCACCGATGATATTGGGTTTACAGGTTTGTGCAATAGTGCTGAGATTAAAGAGTGACATAAAAATTAAAATAAAAATGGTCTCTTTTTTCATAATGCTAAATTTTAAAGGTTAAACAATTTGATTAATACCACAAAAAATATTATTATTTTATGATAACCCGTTGAGTCGTTGAGAGGCCATTGTTGTTTACTTGAAGAATGTAGATCCCCTTTTCTAGTGGGATTTGCAATACATCAGAGCTTGATTCAGTGCTCAATCGAATGTTCCCCAAGAGATCATATACCTTAACAATCGAATGTTGAGATAGGTTTTGCAGATATAAATAATTGTTTTTCGTATAATACAAAAATGTATCTGTACGATTGGGACTGTTTTTTGTAACTACACTCTCCACTGCAGATATTTTAAAACGATTAGAACTTGTTCCTGCCGTGCTAAGAAAATGATAATCTGAAGTTAAAAGATCGGTCACATTGCCAGTCAACTGGTCGGTGAGCAACAATTGATTTAACCCTGTCGCTTGAGAGGCAGCTATACCTATGGTTGCTTCGCATTCTGACTTGCTATATACACACAAATCCAAGTTTTGCACATCCTGAGCTCGGAGCGCATTGTACGCATAATTAACACCTCCTAAGTTTGTATAGAGTTGAGGTTGGTCTGTCCCTGTCGTTACCCATTTCACCAGGTCCTTGCCCACTTCATAATCAGCACTTTGGGTGTTGTCAAGGATCAAATTGGTCTTGTCAATACCGGTAGTAGTGGCGAGTTGAATTTTAATCCGATCCGATCCATTGTTCGCAACTGACTTTGGGAGCAGCTGGCGATTGTTGGGATTAAAAGTGAGTGACGGAGAACTTGCCTGAATAAAGAAAGATTCAAATGGATTTAAATTGTCTATGGCAGCATCAATATTTTCATACTGATCGTAACTGCTGCCGTTGAATTTGGTGATGAAAGTTTCCCCGACACCATTCCCATCAAATTTTGAAAGATAAGGGTTTCCAACCAAATTCCACCCCGAATGAGTAGCGTTGATCGCAGAAGTGAATAAACTTACGGTTACATCTCTTTGTGCACTCTCACCAGAGGTGACAAGGGTTTTGTCTAAAATAAAACTAAATTCAAAGTTGCCTGATCCCAAAGCATCTGCCAAGCCAAAAATGTAACCTTTTCTTGCTGTTAGCGTTGCATCCGGTACATTTTCCCAATTGGTAGAAGATCCCCCATTTGAGGCCCTTTGACTTCCATTGTATTGCTTTATCCACCAGTTTGTGTTTCGAGCACCTGCAGATTGTACGATATCTGCTATCGTAACCGTTGATGGGAAGGACATAAAATACCATTGAGCAATATCAAAAGTTTTTTTAAACTTTAAATCTCCACCAATGGTGATGGAAGGTGCAGTACCTACCGTTAAAGTAGGCGAACTAATTTTACTCGCTTTGATGATTAAATCACGTTCTATGGTAAGCGTATTGGTATTGGAGAGTACTAATTTCGCTCCGCTATTGATGGTTAAATCACGGAATGTTTTGGCTCCATTTATGGTTAATGTTCCGCCAATCAAGGTATAATCAACCCCTGACCCTCCAGATACATCGGTGACATTAATATTGCTGGAGGCAATAAAATTCGCTATAATCGTTTTGGTGGCAGTAGTTGTATAGGTATAAGTTGCAGAACGTGATACTTCATCTCCGTCCACGGTCCAATTTACAAAAACATTTCCTCCAATAATAGTTGCTACTAATGAAAGCTGTTGCCCAACCAATACCGTGGAAGATGCGGATACGGTTCCTAATGCCAAATCATTGGACGAAACAGTAATGGTAGCCCAGTTTTTTAGCGAAACCCCATTGTTGGTTGGATTTGCTGTCACATAGTCATTCAGACCATTAATAAAATCGGTGCTAGTAATATCCAAACCGTTGGGTTCCGTTGCTCCAAGATATGTCACTACCCCTGCTCCATTAATTAATGTAGAGGCATAAGAGTCTGCTGAAATGATTTGCGGAGGAGTACCTACTCCATTCGCGATGCGTCGTGCAACTACAGTTCCTCCATTCGTAGTGCTAGTATTTATAGCATCCATAATCGCAAAACAATTGGTCAATGTTCCAGTGTTTATATAGCCAGTAATACCACATACATTCAAATCGGCTGATACGGTTGTTCCTGAAAGTGAGCCTGATGCATAACAGTTGTATAATTTACCACAATTATACCCCCAGATACCCCCAACAAATACCTTTTGAGCAGTTCGATCTCCAGTGTTATCAATAGTGCTCTGTCCGGAAACACTCCCCTTGCTATAGCAATTGATCATTTCAGGTGTATTGGTAAAACTTGCAACTGCATACAAGGCGACCAATCCACCTGCGTAAACTACATCACCAGTCAAAGTAGAAGTAGAGAGTGCCGTAACGGTCACATTGGAGGATGAGTTAATAATTTGTACAAGGTCAGAGGCCGGAGATACATCGGGGCCACGCTGAATTTTACCTACCAATCCACCAATTACCATATCGGCAGCATTCGTATTATCAGCATTGATAGCGTTAATGATCCCTGTTACATGGCAATTTACTATTTTAACACCGGCAGTTATTTGACCCGCTAACCCACCTACCATAAATGTACCAGCTGATGTTCGATTCAAATAGTATGAAATACCTTCCAATCGAAGGTTTTTCACCTGCCCACTGTTGCTGATGGTACCAAACAGACCTGAATTCGGATTTTGATAAGCTCTAGCCCCTGAAGTCCCAATTATTAGATTGGAAATGGTTTTATTATCTCCATCAAATATTCCTTTGAAATTATTTGCAACATTTGGATTATTCCCAATGGATACCCAGTTAACTACTTCTCCACTCATGTCCAAATTAGCCGTTAATTTGAAATACTTCCCTGCTGTCTCATATACATTACCGTCCGTGAGGTTAATTTGGTCCCTGAAGTACTTTAAATCACTTACATTCCCAATCAAATAGGGGTCACCCACTGTTCCCGATCCGGACAATTGTGCTTTGAGGGTAAAGGTTTGAAGAAGAAAGAGGAGTATGATTATTTTTTTCATCTTTGTCTATTTTATTGTAATCCACAATGAAATTCAAAGTTAATTATTCTTTCGTAAAAATCGCTAAACTTAAGTATAAAATTAACTGTTTGTTTTGAGGGATAGCTATAAAATTAGGCCCCAAATAAAAAATAAATTTGCAGCGGCAAAAAAGCCACTGCAAATTATCACGTTTGGTAATACTTCACCGAAAGGGATAGAGAGTAAAAATAAAATGCTTTATTTTAAAATCATATTAATCCCTTCCACGGCAGGAGGATTAATTTTTCCTCCATGTTCAATTACTATATTTCCTGTAATACGAATCAACCTATTTCCTGGAAGTAACAAACAGCTATTTAAGGCAGTTGCCCACTTATTCGGATCTGTTGTCTCCTTTGGGATCCCCCATTCTGCCATGGCCCACTCCGGAGCATCAGAATCTTTTAGGGCGGTAAGGGCTGCAGTAAATGTAAGCGGATTCACAGCCTCTGATTGATAAAAACTCCAAGATGGACAGGCATATTTATTAAAGCAAGTTTTGCACTCTCCAACTGTTTTGCCGAAGGAGGAGGCGAAAATTTTTTCGCGGGGAAAACCCAAATCAAAATAGATCTTACTCAAAAACTCACCATGTCTACGGCACACTTCATTCAAATCCTCAATGGTTAACTCGCCCGAGGACTTAATCCCGGCCGTTTTAACAGCATTATAACCGATCGTTTGTACTCCGCGTGAAGGGAGTATGAGTGGATCAACTCCAGTGGTTGGAACAAGACTCTCACTTAAACCAAGATAACTGTTTCCATTTGGATAATAAAAGTTGTTTATGCCAAAGGCCATCTCATCGGTGGAACGAATCCCGGCAAATAAATATTTTTTATTCAAAGGCAATTTGTCATACCAATCATTTACAATGGTCATGAGTGTTACTATGGCAGCTCTTTCTGCTGCCTGAAAATCAGCACACATCAAGTTTGGCATCGGTTCTAAAGTTTGTTGACTGGGTATTTTTTGACCCGGGTTTTTGGGATCATCCTTTGTTCCCCATATTAACCAACCAATTTTAACAGCCGTTGAAGCATCCCATCCAGTCCATTCCACATTATTTACATTGGCTGGGTTATAATTATTCTTATTTGTTATTCTTTTCCCCGTTGGATCTGGAGCTTGTTGATCCCACCAATTAAAAAGATCTGGACGCACCTTATTAAAAGGCATCACTCCGAGAAAAATCATAATAGGAACATCATACTGTTCGGCCTCTGCCAGATGTCGTCGTATGGATGGAACCAAAACGGTATTCACATCTCTTTCAAAAACGCGAAATAAAGGTTGAGTGGCTACTACGATGTTTTTTCCTTGAGCTGCTCCAAAATTGTTGCGAATGATACTCGCATTGTATTGTCCATCTCCAGAGGAGAGTGCGATGTATTGAGGATAAAGCCTCCAGCGTGCTGTCAAGGAAACATTCCCATTGATAATGGACTTGAAGTTAAACAAATTACCTGAAGTTGTACTCCATCCTTCAAAAACAGAGCCTGCTTTAGTAGGGTCTACTGGTGTTACCACTACGCCCCCTCCTGCAATTTTTTGTGTAGCAGGCGCCGGACTACCCCCTTTTACATCAAAAGTTACGGTATAAGTTACAGCTTCAGCAACAGCAACAGATCTTTACAGGAACTAATCCCTGGAAACAAGAAACAAAATAAAGTAAAATAATAGATTGCTTTCATAATAGAGTTGATTTTAACGTTAAAAAGTATTGGAAAATAGATGTTTTAAGGTAGGTACTCAATATTAAATACACATTCAATTTCAAAAAAATTTAGATGTGTAAATACAAAAAGGACTCCAATGAGTTAATTTAACAACAATTAAACAACTGTTGTCAAATGAACTCATTGGAGAACCCAAGTAGACATTCAATTCAAAAAGTTTTATAGTACTACCGCTATTGCACTACTATAGTTCTCTTTGGCTCCTGAAACACTAGACAAGGCAGCTACTCTGAAATAGTATGTCCTGCCGGATATAAATACTTTGTCGTTAGGAGCTTTTGTGTTCATGGTTAATTTAATTTCACTGTTAGTAATAGCACCATTACCATTTGTAGCCGAAGCCGTAAATACTGGTGTGGTTGCCAATACTGCTGGAGTAGTACCCGTTGCAGCTATAGCTGCACTTTGTACAGTAAACCTCAATCCTATTGCAACTCTTGGGTCTGAATGTGCACACAAGGTAAGGGTCTTGAAGGTAGAGGTGGTTTTACCCCCTTCGAGTGTAAAGTAGGCCTCAATCACTCCGGCATTATTAACGACCCTAAAATTTTTCACCCGAATATATGGAGTCACCCGAAGATCTAAACTGTTTCCTCCCGGTTTGAGCGAGAAACCTTTTAAACTGTCAATAGGATACCAGTTTGCATTGGGGGTGATCACCGTGTAAAATCCGGAAAACATCAGATTGTTGGTGTATGTCCCGTCATTTCGAATGTACAAAGCGGTTTTGGTGGCTTTGGTGCCATATTTATCTTCATAAAAATCGAGGGTTGAGCCGGACATTAAATCTTGCAACACGAGTGAATCTGTTGCATCATCTATGATTTTTCCAGTAAGTTGTGCATCTGGGGCTGGGATATTGTCCAATTCACAGGAGGTGAAATAGACCAATCCAATCAGTAAAAAAATGCTGTGATATAGTATTTTTTTCATTTTATTCTCTGTTTAAAAATTAGAATCTTATTTGTAAAGTGACCTGCATTGCAGCTTAAAAATAAATAAATTATCTGATGGTAATCAATTGTTTTTATTCTTTTAACAATCTACTGCTCAATACAAGGGTGTCTAGAGATTAATAACCTGGGTTTTGAACCAATCCATTACTGGCAACTCCATCAATACTTCTATAATATAACTTGTTTTCAAAAGTTTTACCTTGTTGAGACAATGGCGAATAAGTCCTGATATAAAAATAAGATACAGGAGTCGTTCTCAAATCTTGATACAATTTTAGGGCACTATAACGATAAGCGTTGAATACTTTATGAAATTCTCTACGTCTCATCAAATCCCAAACTCTTTTATTCTCAAAAGCCATTTCAACATTGCGTTCTCTCTGTACTGTCCCCAACGTGGTGATGGCGGTAGTCGTGGTTACATTGGCAGTTGCCACTACATTGTCTTTGTGTCCTGCTCTACGACGCAAAGCATTAATAGCATTGTTGGCTACGACTTGACTACCATATCCGGCTTTATTTTCTACTGTTGCCTCTGCATAATTTAACAAAATTTCAGCATATCGCAGATCCACCCAATCGTTTAAAGAGGCTCCCCACATCTGATTGTTGATCACATCCGTTTCATTCATGAACTTTCGCATTAAAAAACCGGTACGAGTCCCATTTAGTCCTGATTGTGCATCCCAACCAGAGCAATTACTTTCCGATGCGCCACCCATTGGATAGTAATCTACACCAGCTTTGTTTACCGGAGTAAAAACGGCTCCTTCGATGTTGGCACCGTCCGTTTTGATGAGTCCACCTTGGAAATTAATAGTAACACCTGAAAATTTGCTTCCAGGAAGAACAATTTGCGCAAACAAACGTGCATCCATTTTTGGGGGTTTGGTAGTAGCCCCTATCGGCCCTGTACCATTAAAAATATCCATCGGATGGGCATAGTGTTTATAGTTGGTGTTTTTGTTGAATACAGCTATCGTTGTCTCCACGCCTGAGGTATAGACCCCCAATTTAACAAATCTGGCACTGTTGTTATCGGTATAATCTTCGTAATTTTCTACCCAATCCAAAGTGGGTTGTGAGGCAGCTAT